>JBGAVF010000040.1:0-16266 GCA_044228315.1 Bacteroidia bacterium
CCAATGCCGGTAGTAATATACCAGGGCAATGTAATGGTGCGCGATCACAGCGAACTGTATGCGAGTGTTGACCGCAACGGATTTCATATCGATCGCATCATTCCACAACAAGTTCGTAATAACCGCGGCTGGGATAATTCATACGATCCACGTGATCGTAACCGGTATAACGATCCTTATAACGACCCATACGACCGTCGGAACGACCGCCGCAATGACCGTGATGACGACGATTACCGCAACCGTGGCAACTATAATAATGACTACCGCAATCCGAACGGGTACAACCGTTATATGAATACCCGCGATTTCGATGCCTTCCGTCAAAGCGTCAGCAATGCCACATTCGATAATACCCGTAAATCGGTTGCCATGGCTGGTATAGCCGGAAACTCACTAAGCATAGAACAGATTCGCGATATCCTCACTTTGTTCACCTTCGAGTCGACCCGGCTTGAAGTAGCAAAGTACGCCTATGACTTTACTCCCGACAAGAACCGATACTATGAGTTAACCGATGCTTTCACCTTCGACAGTAATAAAAACGAGATCGCACAGATGGCAGGCAGAAAATAAAACAAACATGAGGGTGTGTTGTTAAGAACCCCGTACACCGTAAAAACCTGTGCGGGGCTTCTTATTTTCAGTCTTTGCCTTCCCTGCATTTTGCGGATGGTCATGGGTTTAATTGATGTAAATCCTTTACTGGCTTCAGGAAAAATCCTTACTTTGAATCCATAAACTAACATGAACTGCCATGTCGCTCGAAAACCGCCTCTCATTTCATACCGGATCGCACAAAGAAATTGCATTTCTTGAAGGCCCGAAGTCGCGCTGGAAAGAATTTACGTTTGCCGTAAGCGTGTTTGCCCAGTTCATTCGCGGGTTTCGTAAACTGCACTTTGTGGGTCCCTGCATCACCGTTTTTGGTTCGGCACGGTTCGATGAAGCACATCCGTATTATGCACTGGCCCGGCAAATCGGTAATAAGCTGGCCGGACTTGGTTTTACAGTAATGACCGGCGGAGGCCCCGGCATTATGGAAGCCGCCAACCGGGGGGCCAAAGATGCCGGAGGACACAGTGTAGGGTGCAATATTGTGCTGCCCATGGAGCAAAAGCCCAACCCGTTTCTCGATCGATGGGTGAATATCGAATTCTTCTTTGTGCGCAAAACCCTGCTTTCAAAGTATTCGTATGGTTTTATTGTGATGCCGGGTGGCTATGGCACACTCGATGAATTTTTTGAAGCCATTACCCTCATACAAACCGGTAAGTTTAAAAAATTTCCGGTGGTACTTATGGGTACTGATTTTCATAAAGAGTTGTATGAACACCTGCAAAAACTGGTAGCCGAAAAAACCATCAACCCGGAAGATATCCGTTTGTTCCTGTTCACCGACTCGGTGGATGAAGCCATACAACATGTAGAAAAGAATGCCATTGAAACCTTTGGCCTGCGAAAAACCAGGAGATACCGTCCGGTACGCTGGCTGGGAGAAAGATAATAAAGAACTATTCCTCGAAATCGAGTCCTTGTTCGACGGTCTTTTTATTCATCTCCTTTTCGAGCCACAGCAGAAGGCTTGGCAAAAACACCAGATTAGATATCACTGCAACCACCAGGGTGAACGAGATGAGAATACCCATGCTGATGGTGCCTCCAAAGTTCGATGCGGTATAAATAATAAATCCGAAGAACAGCACAATGGCTGTATACAGCATACTCACACCGGTTTCACGCATGGTATTGCTCACGATCTTTGAAATGGTATGATGGCCGGTGCGAAATTCATGCCGGTAACGGTTCAGGAAATAAATGGTAAAATCGGTACTTAGCCCGTAGGCAATGCTGAAAATAAGGATGGTGGATGGCTTCAGCCGTATACCTGCGTACCCCATCAACCCTATGGTGATAATGATCGGAATTATATTCGGAATGATGGAGATGATCACCATCTGCCAGGTACGGAACAGATAGATCATAATAAGTGCGATGAGAATAAATGCCAGAATGAGACTTTCAACCAGACTCTTCACCATATAGTCGTTCCCTTTCAGGAAGATGTAACAGGAGCCGGTGATCCGCACGTCGTATTTGTCTTTGGGAAAGATATCGGTGAACTTCGCTTCCAGTTCTTGGGTGATCTTGTTGATCCGGTTCGAACCCACATCGGCCATCTGCGCAGAAACCCGGATCACCTGCTGATTGCTGTCGACCATAGAGCGAAGCAACTGTTCTCCGGCACTGTGCTTGCCAATGGCCCCCGACATAAAGGCAATTTCATTTTCATCGGGTAGGGCATACATCGAAGAATCGCCTTCATAAAAAGCCTGTTTGCTGAATTTAAGCAGTTCAATGATGCTGAGCGGCCGGGCAAAATCCGGATATGTCAACAACAACTGCTGCAGAGAATCAACCTTATTCAGTGTCTCCAGCTTGCGGATCCCCTTGCGTTTTTTCGTGTCGATGAGTATCTCATACGGCATCACCCCTCCGAATTTCTGTTCGAAAAAATGGAGGTCACTTACGATCTTGTCTTTTGCCGGGAGGTCATCCACCATATACCCCACCGAACGAAGACGGAAGAACCCGCCCACGGCAATAATGAGCACCACCCCGGTAACGGCATAGATCATTTTGCGGTGATGGAATACAATATAATCGAGGAAATCAACGATCTTTTGAAGTGCTCTGTTGTCGAGATGCCGGGTTTGCTTGGTATTCGGAGCCGGTAAGAAGCTGAAGATACACGGTATCAATACCAGCGTGATTACATACATGCACAGAATGCTGAGGGCTGCAATAACCCCGAATTCCTTTAATATTTGTGTGCCTGAAAAATAGAATACCCCGAAGCCAATGGCCGTGGTGGAATTGGCCAGTAACGATGCAATACCTACCTTGGAGATGATGCTTTTGAGGGAATGTAATTTATCGCCGGTAAGCCGGAACTCATAATGGTATTTATTCAGAAAATAGATACAGTTGGGTACCCCGATCACGATGATAATGCTGGGGATAAGCCCCGTGAGCATGGTTATTTTATACCCGGCCAGCACAATGAAGGCCACCGACCATATTACGCCGGCACCTACCAGAAGTATGGGAATGATAACCGCGTAAAAAGAACGGAAAAAGATCAGCAGAATGATGGCGGTAACAATAAAACCCAGTATGATGAATCGTTGTACCTCTTTACTGATGCGGGTGACATACATGGTACGGATGAGCGGCAGCGCCGAAAGATGTACTTCAATGCCGTATTTTTTTTCGAAGGCCGTGGCCTTATCACCAATGGCACTCACTAAGGCGATCCGGTCGATATGATTCAACTTAAATGTATCGAGGGTCACCGCCATGAGGGTTGTTTTTCCATCAGGGGTATATACGAGATTGCGGTAAAAAGGCAGGTTGAAGAACTTTTGCTTCAGGACTTCCATTTCCTCATCGGTGGCGGGAAGAGCCGTTACCACCGAGTCAAGACGCAGCTGCCCCGAGGCGGTATCTTTTACAATATTCACCAGGGTTTTCAGGGAGAGCACCCGTTTCACCCCGTCAATGGCGATGATATCGTCGGTGAGTGAAGCCCACCCGTTGAAAACATCGCGGGTGAAGAGTTTATCGCTTTCTATACCGATCACCATCACACTCCCATCTTCCCCGAACTTCTTCTTAAAGTTCTCGTAAAAGATATTATCCGAGTCGTCGGCAGGGATCAGCTTCTTAAAATCGTAAGAAATCTCTATCTGCCGGGCCGAAAATGTAAATAAGGCCGTAAGAGCAACAATTAAGCTGATCATTATCCACCGTTTGCCAATTACCCAGGATGCGAATTTTGCCCACATTATGATTGAAATATTACAATTTAAAAGCGGGTAAAATTACTAAATATTAAAGTAACGGTATTTTAAAATAATTTTAGCTTTGCCGCCGTTGATGCTGCACTACTCTATGCGTAACTATTTCACACTCCTGCTCCTCACCCTGGTTTCTTTTGGTATGGCTCAGCCTACGGGCATCGGGGGCTGGAGTTCCTTCCTTTCATACGCCAACAACAAATGTATTGCCCGATTGCAGAATACAGTTTTTGTGGGCGGTGTCAGCGGCTTATGGAACATCGAAACCGAAACCCGAGAGATCCATAAAATGAACACGATACAGGGGCTGTCGGAACTCGACATTTCGGTGCTGGGGTATGATGAGGACGACAAGGCCCTCTTCATCGGGTATGCTTCCACCAATATCGATATCCTGTACCTGAAAGGCACGGCGCATGCCGATATCAGCGACTTCTCCCTTTTCAATGCCGCCGATATCACCCGCAAAACGGTGATCGGTGTAAAGGAACTACGTAACGTGGTGTTCCATAATCACCTGGCGTATATCAGCACCAGCTTTGGTATAGTGGTATATGATATGCAGAAACGGGAGGTGAAAGACAGTTACCTCAACTTTGCTCCGGGAGGCAATGTGCCGGATGTTCGTGGTGTAACGTTTCTGAACAATGATATCTATGCCAGTACCGATTACGGTATCCTGAAAGCCCCGGTGAACGCCCCGAACCTCAACGATGCGCTGGCCTGGAGCGTGGTGCTTTCCACTACATCAACCGGCGACATCACCGCCTACAACAATAAAATTTATGCCCTGGCCGACAGTCTTCTGCAAACTTATGATGGCACCGCCTGGAGCAACTACGACGGACTGAACAAACATGCTTCCGTTACGTTCGATATCAACCACGGCACCCTTTGTGTGGGCAAAGAGAACGGATTTATTCTTGAAACCGGCACCAGCAATAAGATTACCGTCAATGAATCATTTCCCGAGAAAGCGGTGTTCCTCGGCGATAATATCTGGTTCATCAAAAGGGAATACGGTCTCATCAAAAAAAATATACTGAGCGGGCAAATCGAGTTCCTGGCCCCTATGGGTCCGAAAACCAACGACATCTTTTCACTCGAATACAACCAGCACAAAATATGGGTTACCGGCGGGCGCTATTCGGCACGGCTTGAACCGGCATACAACAATTCGCTTTTCTATGCTATTCAGAATTATGCACCCAACTACTACAGCGGACCGCATGCCGATGCTCTCGACTCCATCCGCGACTGTGTGGTGTCGGCATCGAGTGCTGATGGAAGCCGCACGTATATCGGCACCTTCAACTACGGTCTCATCGAGATCGTGAACAACACCCTCACCAATGTATATGGACGCGGAGCCCCTGCCAATTTCACGGTTCGCAGCACGGCTTCGGGTGGACCCAAGATCACCGGACTGGCCTTCGACTCAAAGAATAACTTATGGGCTGTGAATTTCCTCTCGGGCGACAAACCGCTGTATGCACGCCTGGCCGATGGCACTTGGACCAACTTCAGCCTCAACAATGTGCTGGGGGCCCGCGATGTGCTGGGGCGCATAGTGATTGATAATTACGACAACAAATGGATCACCACCTTTGAAAACAACGGACTGGTGGTGTTCAAAGAAAATTCCCTCACCGACCCGTACGATGTGAATGTTCGCCTCCTCTCCGACCAGAAAGGGATGGGCGGACTTGCCTCCCGCACGGTGAATTGTGTGGCGGTTGACAACGACGGGGAAGTGTGGATAGGGACTTCGAACGGCATCTCATTTTTCAGCAGCACCCGTAACCTGTTCACTGCCGACCCGCCCGATGCAAAAACACCGTTCATCCGTACCGGAAAATTCAGTGAGCCCCTGCTTCAGTATGAAAACGTAACCGCTATTGAAGTGGACGGCGCCAACCGTAAATGGATTGGCACCCGGCAAGGGCTTTGGCTGTTCAATGCCGAAGGCACCAAATCACTGAAATTCTTCAACACCGAAAACAGCCCCCTGTTCAGTAACAGCATCATTGATCTGGAGCTCAACCCCGAAACAGGTGAATTATATATTGCTACCGATAAAGGCATTATTATTTATAAAACCGATGCGGTTGAAGCCGACGATGATTTCGGGGATGTGTATGCATATCCCAACCCGGTGCGTCCTGAATATACCGGCCCCATTGCTATAAAAGGGCTGATTGAAAACTGCACGGTGAAAATCACCGATATGGCCGGTAACCTGGTGTACGAAACGGTTTCACTGGGCGGACAGGCCGTTTGGGATGGCAATGATTTCAGCGGGAACCGCGTAAAAAGCGGTATCTATCTTGTATTTGCTGCCAACAGCGACGGCAGCAAAAAAACACAAACGAAAATTGCCGTGGTGAATTAGATCACCGGAGTTCCTTATTTGCTTTCTTCAAACGCTTTGATACCGTCTTGCAGGTATTTTATGTATTCCTCTTTATTGGGCGTGTACCCAACCGGAGGAATGAGGGCATGATAATCGGTATGCCCCAGCACCACATAAAGCGGTGCAGCGTTGCTGCCATAATTATGCGTCTGGAAATCTAGGTTCTTATCGCCGATACTGGTGATCATATCTCCATCGGGGCCTTTGTATTGCTCTTCGGCCGGCAATTCATTCTTCTCATCATAATAAAGGGAGATGAGCACATATTTGTTTTTGATCAGATCGAGTACTTCCGGATTGCTCCATACCTCGTCTTCCATTTTACGGCAGTTGGTGCATCCGTGTCCGGTGAAGTCGAGGAGTATGGGTTTGTTTTTCTTTTTGGCATATTCAACCCCTTGTTTCAGGTCGAAAAAGCCGCGAATGCCCAGGGGTTGCTTCAGTGGAATGTCGGCATACAACACGGTGCCCCGGTCGTCGGGTTCACTGTTACTGCCCGATGCGCTCCCTTGCTGGTGGTACGCCGCAGCGGAGAGGTCGAAGTCGAGGGTGGTTTGCGGAGGCAAAATACCTGAAAGGAATTTCAGTGGAGCGCCCCACAATCCCGGAACCATATACAAAGAGAAACAGAAAAATACTACGGCCAGCAGAAAGCGGGGCACAGGTACTGAACTCATTGGTGAATCGTGGGGAAACAGCAGCTTGCCCAGCAGGTAAACGCCCAGGAGGAAGGAGAGCACGATCCAGATCACCAGGTATATTTCTCGGTCGAGCAGGTTCCAGTGATAGGCCAGATCGGCTACCGAAAGGAACTTAAAGGCAAAGGCAATTTCCACAAATCCAAGCACCACTTTCACGGAGTTCAGCCATCCCCCACTCTTCGGCAGTTTCTGCATAAGGTTGGGGAAGAAGGCAAAGATCATGAACGGGATGGCAATGGCTGAAGAGAAGGCCAGCATGGCCGGAATGGCTTTCGCAAAGTTTCCTTTGGAAGCCAGAATAAGCACAGAACTCGCCACGGGAGCGGTACATGAAAACGAAACCACCACAAGTGTGAGGGCCATAAAGAAGATACCGATCATGCCCCCTTTCTCACTCATCTTATCAATTTTAGTAGTGAGCGATGAAGGCAGAACGATCTCGAACATTCCCAGGAAGGATATCCCGAAAACGATGAATACGAGGAAGAAAATTACATTTGGTATCCAGTGGGTACTGAGGATCTGGGCGAAGTTTTTACCGAAGAGCACAGAACACAACACCCCGATGAGGGTATAGATCACGATGATGGAGATCCCGTAAATAATGGCATCACGCTTGCCCGATTTATCCTGTTTGGTGAAAAACGATACCGTCATGGGTATCATGGGGAATACACAAGGGGTGATGAGAGCTGAAAGTCCGGCCAGAAAAGCGCCGAGAAGCAGTCCCCAAAGGCCTCCGGCCTCTTCTTTCGGGGTTTCTACCTTGGGTTGTTCGTTTCCGTCATTTTTTTTTTCAGGGTGGTAATGGTCATACACACTTTCATCGGCGGCGATGTAATCGCTGACCGGCAGTGCACTGAGATCCACACTGAATTTTTCTTTTACGGGTATACACTGCTCCTGGCAGGTTTGTCCTTCTATTTTCCCTTTCAAGGTAACAGCACCGTCTTTGGTAATAACAAGCGGCACACGGAACTGAGCTTTCTTTTCAAAGATCTTCACTTCCGCTTCCCAGGTACTGTCGTAATGCGCGAACGGCTTGTACGGCATAACCGCACCTACCTGATGAAAGGAAGAGGAATCATTGAAGATGACTTCGAATTTAATCGGGCCATCGGCGGCAAATTCGCTGCTGTATAAATACCAGCCCTCATCGATCACCCCGTTAATGATAAAATCAACGGTATCTCCTTTTTTAAAGTCCTTTTTTGAGACAGCATAACTGAATTTCACCTTGCTGTTGCCCTGGGCCATGCTTTGCAGACCCATTGAAAAAATAAAAAGGAGCAGAACTAACCTAACAAACTTCATAGTGTACGTTAAACTTTATGGCTGCAATATACGTGGAAATGAGGAATTCCGGTTTCAGGGCTTGTTAATGAAGCCGAAACCGCTGCAAAGGCGGAACAGGAGTCACCTGCTGCCGTGCTAAAAAAAGGCAATACGGGGGGAAGGTATTCCGGTTATTTCTTCTGAAAATGAAGCACTTCGTTGCTGTTCGGATTGTCGTCGGCCAGTTCGATCATGGTGCTGCTTTGGGATGTCACGATCCAGTCGCCTTTAATTTTATCAAGCTTGGCCGTGCCGGAGATATCAAGGTTCATTTTCTTGCCGCTATCGGTATAGGTCCATTTGCCGGTAACGGTGGTACCGCTGAAGGTTGCAGTAAAGGTACCCGATTTGTCGAAGTCGAATTCATAGCCGGCCAGTTCCGAGGTTTCGTCTTTCCCGTTTTCGGTATACAGGTGAACGATCCATACGCCTTTGCTCATGATGATGGGGGCGGTTTTGTTGCATGAGGCCAATGCGGCGATGAAAAGAAGGATGAATAGCTTTTTAGTAGTAGTCATAGCAATAGTAACGTAAGTGAATGGCAAATATAATTGATGTACTGTTGAAAGAAGCGCCGGTCTTCGTCAATGTTTGGTAAAACATGAAAGTTAAGGGAAGATTAAGGGTGAGGTTAAGGTTGAGGTTAAGGTTGAGGTTAAGAAGTCTAGGCTTGGGTTCCGGTATAATGTTGGGTTGGCTTGCAGGTTTCGTAAAATTACGTCTTCACCGTTCACAGCCTCTGGCTTTGAAATAGTTCATGACCATTTATTGTTTCGCGATCACCCGAACCCCAGTCCCGTTGGGACGGTATATCGGTAGAAAATTATTTAATACAGAATACGAACCCCGTTAGGGGTGACATATCGGTTTGCACGCGTCCGTAACGAAAGCGCATCCCGTGTGCCCATGGTTAAAACCATGGGCTATGATTTTATGGCATCATGTTATTTTGATTCCTCGGTTTTAACCTGGGGCATATATTATATGTAAGGGTATCATTCGTGTGTTAGTGGTTATTCCGGTGGTTCATGGTTAAAACCATGGTGACTATCAGGATTCCCATGAACATAGCCCACGGTTTCAACCGTGGGAAACAAAATACCCGCCCTTCCGGAACGGAAGGGCGGCCTGTTTGTGGAAATATGCAATTAGAAATCATCCCGAAGGGATGAAACATTTATAGAGATGTACATTTAATATGTATTTCGACCCCGAAGGGGTCGCAGATCAAAAGCTGAATAAATAGAAACATTCCGTACCGCCCTTTGCGGTTAACTTGCTTAATGTAATGTTCTTCATTTCGATTCTTGCCCTTTCTTTTTAGAAAAGAAAGGGCGAAAGAAAATCGCAACCCAACCGAGGCAATTCTTTCCGCCCGGGGCGGAAAGACCGCCGCCCCTTCAAGCTCAGGGTAACCAATTTGTTTATTTTTCTAATGTTGAATGTAGGGTATTTCACCCTGAGTTTATCGAAGGGTTGCTGGGTTGGCTTGCACGATACGTACAATCTCATCTGCACCGTTCACAGCCTCTGGCTGTGAAAAACATCATGACCGTTTCCTCTTGCCTAGATATATATCATCGGGGGCTGCACCGTTTTTAAGAATTTTACATAGTTTGCATAATCTTTATACCCCCGGATTTTTCGTTTTACGCTTTACCTTTTACTTTTTACGGGCAATTTCCGCCAGTCTGTCAGTTTCCCGGGAAAGTCTGTCAGTTTCCCAAGTAAGTCTGGGTCTTGTCATTGGAAGTCTGCCTCTTTCCCAACTCAGTTTGCCTCTTGTCACTGGAAGTCTGTGCCTTTCCCAAAACAGTCTGCCTGTCCGGGTCTTGTCACGATAAGTCTGGCTCTTTCCCACAAAAGTCTGCCTCTTTCCCAACTAAGTTTATGCCATGTCATCGATGACAACGCGCAGACTTATGTGGGAAAGGCGTAAACTGGATTGTGCAAACCCCGGACTTCTGATAGCAAACTCCGGACTTTCCCGGAAGGTTGTTTAATTGATTTGGGAATGGAGTAAACTTATTTTCAATTTATATATAGGAGTAGTTACAACCCGTGGACTTTTTGAAACCTTCCCCAAATTTTAAATGACCGGAAATAAACTTGACCCAACAGTTTCCGGAATGTTTTTTTTGATGGCAAACTGCAAATGAAATCGAGCAGACTGCCCTTGAAAACACGCTGACTTCCGGTGAGTTTGTATAAACATCTTATGATGGTTCGGATCGCAGGGTGTAAAAGCTTTTCTGTAACATTTTAAAGCATACTAATGATGCATTGTTTTATAATGTGAGGCGGGAATGTTCAATTTTTTGAGATTTGACACCAGCTTTTTATATTTGACTACTAAAATAAATATGCTATGAAATGGACAGCCAAAGCAATACTGCACAAGGGCGAGGCGCGCATTGCCCTGTATTTCGAAAACACGTCTGAACTCAATGCCCGCATACGCAAACTGCCCGGTGTGGCCTGGAGCCGTACACTGGGAGCCTGGCATGTACCCGATACCGGTGAGAACCGGAAAAGGTTTAAACTTGATACTATAGGACCTGACGAAACACCGGAAAGAAAACTGAAACGGGAGCAGTTCCGTAGCTGGTTAAGGTCCCGTCGCTACAGTGAGAACACCATTAAAACTTACACCGAAGCCCTCGATACCTTTTTACGGTTTTTCCCCGACCGTGAGCTGGAAAGTATGACCCATGAAGATGTGATCCGATTCAATAATGAATTCATTCTGAAGCGTAACCTTTCGGCATCGTATCAGAATCAAGTGGTGAATGCCATTAAATTGTTCTTTTCAACGGTAGAGACCCGGAAGCTGGAGATAGAATTGATTCACAGGCCGAAGAAGTATCATTCATTGCCAAAAGTACTTGCTATGGAAGAAGTGGCACAAATTATCAATGCATTAGATAACCTTAAACATAAGTGTATGTTGAGCTTAATTTATTCGGCAGGACTTCGGCGAAGTGAATTATTGAATATGGAGATCAGTGATATCAATAGTAAAAGGATGCAATTATTAATTCGTAAATCGAAGGGAGGAAAAGACCGCATCGTACCTTTAAGTGAAACCGTTTTGCAATTGCTGCGGGCTTATTACCTGGAGTATAAACCAGAGAAGATGTTATTCGAGGGGCAGGATGGCGGCGCTTATAGTGAACGAAGCCTGGCCCTTGTATTAAAAAGGGGCTGCCAATTGGCTGGAATTAAAAAACCTGTAAACCTGCACATGTTGCGTCATAGCTATGCCTGCATAGACCGGGCAAATTGACCACCTGAGACCGGCGCAAATTGACCACCGATTTTTCTGGCGAAGATTTTATAGTTCATTGCTTCTTAGGGCCATAAAACAAAGGTATAAAATTTAAGTTTGTTTTGGGTTTGTTTTGGGTTTATTTTTAGTTTGTTATGCGTTTTTTCCGAAGAGATTCTCCCGTCAGTTCAAGTCGGTGAGCATTGTGTATTATCCGGTCTAAAATTGCGTCGGCGATCGTTTTTTCTCCAATAACATCATACCACTTACTTACCGGCACTTGGGATGTAATGATCAATGAGGTCTTGCCATGCCTGTCTTCAATGATTTCCATGAGCGCTGCCCTGCTTTGTGCATCGAAAGGCTGGATTCCAAAATCATCGAGTATCAGTAGATCCTGTCGTTCTATTTTTGAGATTTCCCTTAGGTAGGATCCGTCCGCTTTAGCCATTTTTAATTTAGCAAAAAGCTTAGGGGCATTGTGATATAAAGATTTGTATCCCAGACTACACGCATGATGGCCAAGGGCTGAGGCAATAAAACTTTTTCCAATACCGGTACTTCCTGTGATAATCACATTTTCGTGTTTATCTATAAAGGAGCATTCGGCTAAGCGCATGACTTGATTCTTGTCAATGTTCCTTTCGGCATTATAGACCAGGTCCTCAATAGCTGCTTTATACCTAAATCGGGCGTTTTTTACTTTTTGTTCGATGCTCCGGTTTTGCCGGTCTTCCCACTCTGCTTCTATAAGGTGGGCAACGATTTCGTCGGGGGTGTAGGTTTCATGTTTGCCGGATTCCATGCTTATTTTAAAAGCACGGTGCATTCCGTAGAACTTCATTTTACGCATTTTTTCGAGTGATGTTGTGTTCATTTTGAATAGTTGGTTATGATTGGTGATTAAAATAATATGATAGGGGGCTTATTGATAGTATTCTTCGCCTCTTATGTTATCATGAAAAGGCATTTGTAATTGTTCGCTTTCTTCTTCCTGCTTTTCCAGTCCGCTTTCCAGTATTTTCTGTATGGTTTTATAGTTGTAAACGCCATATCCTAAAGCCCGTTGGCAGGCTTTTATCAGGCGCTCATTACCTACTTTCTTCCCAAAGCCTAATATCCCCACACAGGATTTATAAGCTTGTTCAGGATGTTGCTTGCGTTCAAGTATTTTTAATATATAGAGCTTGACATCCTCGTGAATGGTCTCTGCCCAGGATAAAAACTTCTCTGGTGTCCAGTCGCTTACAAAGCGGTGGGCGGATGCCAGATGTTCTTTGTCAGTAGTATAATTGTAAGGGCTTCTTGTTCGCTTATGCAATGCAATACGTTCATAGTGATAAAATATTTCCACCGTATGCCGGGAGTACATAAGCTTGACTTTCTTTCCAATAAACCGATATGGAACGCTGTAGTAATGCTTATCGGCATGAAGCGATACATGTCCGTTTTTCATTACAGTAACAGAAAGATGCTTCTTTAACTCATAGCGCAGAGCCGGCAAAGGCAACAGTGCAGCGCGTTCTATTTCCTCGAACTGTTGCCGTCTGCTGTAATTTCTACCGGTGAGTTTTAGATTATTGTGCACTTCAAGTTCTGCTCTAATGGCGAGATTCAGTTCATCTAACGTAAAAAAATCCTTGCCCCGCAGCTTTGCATAAATGCGGGTATACAAGATTCGGACAACATTTTCAACAAGGGCTTTGTCTCTTGGCCGATAGGCTCGGGCAGGGAGTATGGCAGTACTGTAATGCTGGGCAAAATCAGCAAAGACTTCGTTTAAAACGGGTTCATACTTACTGCTTTTGGTTACAGCCGATTTTAGATTATCAGGAACAATGGCTGCCGGAACCCCTCCATAAAAGTGCAACGCATTTTCACAGGCGCCGACAAAGTCTTCCTTTTGTTGACTCATTACCGCTTCAGCATACGTGAGCTGGCTTGAACCAAGTATTGCAACAAACACTTCCACATCCTGTATTTGTCCAGTTTCCTTATCAATGAGATGTAGTTTATCACCTGCAAAATCCACATAGAGCTTATCCCCGGCCTTATGTTCCATATGCATCGTCGGATTCACCTGCTTCTTCCATAAGGTGTAGTAATGGTTAAATTGACTACGGCCAACCCCGTCGGGATATTGCTCTTTGTATTGTTTCCAAAGGATTTGACGGGTAACACCCTTTTTGCGGAGTTCTTTAGCGTAGCCAGGGAAAAGATTAAAAAGAGTTTGAAGCTTGGTATTTAAAGGTTTTTCCTCTTGTTTGACAAACAGGGCTTCAAGGTCCTTGTCCGAAAGAAGATTAATTTCCTCAATGATCAGACCGCTTTCAATAAACTCACGAAGGTATTTTTTAATCGTATTACGGGCGATCCCGGTTTGTTCTGCAATAAGCAGCTTACTCCTTCCTTGGGAGTAAAGTTGTAAAATATGCCTTAACTTAGTCATGTTTAGTGGTTTATTTGCCATTGTTTAGTAAGTTTGATATTCGAAACTTACTTTAAATGACTCCATTAAAGCATGAACCTATTTTCTTCGTTTCAGGTGGTCAATTTGAGCCGGTCAGGGGTGGTCAATTTAAACCGGCCAGAGGTGGTCAATTTGAACCGGTCGGGGGTGGTCAATTTCACCGGTTTTTGCATATAGAAGGAGATAAAATAAAGAAAAACTTCCTCTATAAATAAGTTATAGGCAACCTAAAAAAACACTTGTGAGTTTCAAGCTGCAATATCCAGAACTGGAGGCAGACATCTACTACTTAACAGAAAGAGAAGGTGGACGTCGGACAGCTGTTGCCTCTGGTTATCGCGGTCAATTTCACTACGACAATCAAGATTGGGATGCGGGACAACAATTCTTAGATAAGGAATTGTGCCAACCCGGAGACACAGTAAAAGTTCTTCTACAAACTGCAAGTCCTGATTTTCATATTGGAAAATTATTTATTGGCAAAGATTTTGAAATTAGGGAGGGTGTTAAAGTTGTTGGGAAAGGAATAATTACAAAAATTATAAGAGAAGATTTCAATAGTCAGGGACAGCTAAATCCAAAGTGAATGTCCACGCGACAAATTGGCTGCCTATAACACGCGGTTGCCACAATGGCCGGCCGATGTTTTAGTTTTATTATTAACTTGGTGGCCGGCCCCTGCGGCAACCGCGAAAACGTTGGCTGCAACCGTAGGACGACCGTGCTACTATCAACAGACACGACAAAACAACCGAATTTTCACACCAACAAAACCAGAAAGACAAATCAAATGAAATCATAAGCTATTTTTGCACTATGAACGTTAGTTGACAATCCAATGAAAGTAAAAACATTCATCGTCTTATCCGTATTATCGGTTTACCCGATAATTTCTTTTGCCCAACAACCCACAGCGAAAGCAAAAGAAATTTTTGACCTTATTAATGAAGCAAGAACCAATCCTAAAACTTTTATGACAAAGCATAAAACAAGTATCGGTAAATACGAACCTAAGCTGATACCGATGTTAGAAAAATATTCACCCATAAGTAAAACAATGTGGGACGAAGAGCTTGCCAAAAACTGCAAACAAAGGGTGTATGGCACGTTAAATCCCGAATACAAAGGCAATAATAAAATGTGCGGTTCATCGAGTGGAAACGGAAGTGGTTTTTCCAACGAAGAAGCCATTTATTTTGTATGTAATTTTTACACACACCTGTTAGATGAAGCCGACATTTATTTTGGGTTTTATATTGACGAAAAAGGACACGCTTTTTCGTGGGGGAAAACCTGCGAGCCTCAAAAAAAATATGTGTTTGAATTTAAGGGAAGTATTGACAGTTCAAAAGTTGATTTCAAAAAAAATAAATACCGCTGCCAATGAAAAATATTTGACCGCAATGGATAAAGAGATGATTAAAGAAATCAACTTTGTGCGTCAATACCCTTTGGTATATGCGGGCATAGTAAGTAAACATTTGGCGGAAGAAGCCAAATTATCGGGTGGAGGCTTATCAAAGGCAAGGTATGACGCAGCTATGGAACTGATCGCCGAGCTTAAAACGATGAAACCCGTACGGCTTCTTTACCCTAAAAGATGTGTTTATGAAGCCGCAAAAAAACACGGAGAAGATTGTAAAAAAAGAGGCTTTGTTGCGCACACCGGTTCTGACGGGACAAGCCCTTTTGACAGAATTGCTAAAGCCTGTTATAATTTAGAAGGCAACGAAAATATTACAGGCGGAAGAAAAAATGTAAGAATTTTAGTTATTCAGTTGTTGATAGACGATGGAATAAGCAGCAGAGGGCATCGTTACAATATGCTGAACTCGGATTGGAAATATGCAGGTTGCTATGGATATGACGGAGGCAATATGTTTTATTATATTCAGAATTTTGCAACGGATTAAAAAAATATGACAGATATGTTAAGTACATTTGTACTATTTAGTGACGCACCTATAAAGCACACCTTTACAAACAGAAAAACAAAACAATGAACAGAATATTTTTAATCATCATAATAGCATTATCCGCAACAGCACAAGCACAAACCCCCTTTGGAGACTATGGGAGATACGGATACAAAGATGCTAACGGTAAAATAATTATTGAGCCAAAATACCATGAGGCAGATAAATTTTCCAAAGGGTTGGCAGCCGTAAGTGAATCTAGCTATAATTGGGGTTATATTGATGAAAAAGGAGAAATAATTA
>JBGAVF010000041.1:0-16661 GCA_044228315.1 Bacteroidia bacterium
TTGTACGGGGTGAAAATCGGTTCCGTATTTTGCGGAGAAAGTATGTTCAGCCTTTACCCCAATGCATCCAAAGCGGCGCTGATATGGTTATGTCGTGAAGCGAAGGATATCGACCTGGTGGATTGCCAGATCTATTCCGAACACCTGTCGGGGATGGGAGCCCGGCTTATTCCCCGGGCTGCCTTCGAAAAAATCCTTTCACTGCAGCACAAGAATCCGGGTCCTCTGTAATATTTTCCTGTTTCCGGTGTTGGTTTCGGTGTATTTTTGCATTTTCAATTCAATCTCTTTTCTGTGCGTATCGACTGGTCAAAGGATTATTATGCCATTTTACAGGTGCCCCGTTTTTCATCGTTCGATGAACTGAAAAAATCGTACCGCGAACTGGCCAAAAAATACCATCCCGATCTGAATCCGGGCAACAAACTTGCGGAGGAGCGTTTCAAGGAAATAAATCAGGCTTACGATGTGTTGAGTGATGCACAAAATAAAACGATCTATGATGAACGGTTAAGGAATCCGGCTTCATACCGCACCCGTGATTTTCAGCAGCAGCAGTACGATCAGTTCAGGCGCCGGCAATACGAGCAGTACAAGCAGGAACAAGGGGAGCAGTTTCGCCGTGCACAGGAACGCCAGCGCAAAGCACGTGAAGAATCGGAAAGCCCGAACTATGATATCAGTCCGATGCGGGTTATCTATTTTGTTCTCATTGTACTTTTTATTTTACGGAATTGTTCACACCGGGCCTTCCTGCCCTAATACTGTACCTTTGCTTATCCTGTGACTGAACCCGCCGAAAATTTGCTGGCCATTGACGATGAGCGTTCCACCTATTTTGTGGATGTGATACTGCCGTTGTATCTGCCCAAAGCATATACATACCGTGTGCCGCTGGCACTGAATGAAAAGATTGCCGTGGGAAAGCGGGTGGTGGTACAATTTGGTAACCGACGTATTTATGCGGCCCTCATCGTAGATATCCATCAGAAACCTCCGGCTGCTTATACCGCCAAGTACATTCATGACGTACTCGACGAAAAGCCGCTCATCAGTACCCAGCAATTGAATTTCTGGAAATGGGTGGAGGAATATTACTTGTGCACCCTGGGGGAAGTGATGGATGCCGCCTTGCCGGGAGGTTTAAAACTTGAAAGTGAAACGAAACTGTATCTGAATCCGGAAGCAGTATTCGAATACGGAGACCTGGATGATAAAGAATATCTGGTGGTGGAGGCCCTGGAGATCCATAAGGAGATCAGCATCGATCAGATCAACGAACTGCTGCGTATCAAAAGCGGCATTCCGCTCATTAAATCACTTTTCGAAAAAGGCATTGTGCTCATTCGCGAACAGCTGAATGAAACCTATAAAATTAAAAAGCAAACCTGTATACGGCTTGCCCATACCTATCATTCCGAGAAGAAGCTACAGGAGCTATTCGATCAGCTGGAGAAATCGCCCAAGCAACTGGATATTGTAATGGCCTTCCTTTCCGGTTTTAAATCGGTAAAAGATGTTCCTAAAAAAGCCTTGCTCAAGGCCGGTAAGTTTTCCGAGAGTTCACTGAATACCCTCATCAATAAAAAGGTTTTTGAAACCTATGAAATTGAGATCGACCGGATCTCGACCACTGACAGGGATATTGAAACATACGAACTTACTCCGAAGCAGGAACAGGCATTTGTGCGTACCAAAGAACTTTTTCAAAAACACGAGGTGGTGCTGATGCACGGGGTCACCAGCAGCGGGAAAACACTGGTTTACAGCCGGCTGATGCAGGAGGTGATCGACGAGGGCCGACAAGTATTGTACCTGCTTCCAGAAGTGGCTCTAACCTCACAGATAATTCAGCGCCTTTCAAAACTTTTCGGCAATGCCGTTTGTGTGTGGCATTATAAATTCAATGAGTTTGAACGGGTTGAAATCTGGAACAAGATCCGGGAAGGACGGTTTAAGATCGTGATCGGTACCCGCAGCGCCGTGTTTCTTCCGTTCAAAGATCTGGGCATGGTAATCGTAGATGAGGAGCACGACCAGAGTTTTAAACAGATGGATCCTGCTCCCCGCTATCACGGACGCGATGCTGCCGTGGTGCTGGCATCCATGTACAAGGCCAAAACATTACTCGGTACTGCCACGCCTTCCGTAGAATCGTACTATAATGTGCAACTGAAAAAATACGGCCTGGTGGAAATGCCCGACCGGTATGCCGGCTTGCAGTTGCCTGAAATAGCCCTGGCCGATGTGAGCCGGAGCAGCAAAGACAAAACACTTAGCTACCACTTTACTCCCGAGTTGCTGGATAAGATCAAAGAGGCCTGGATGAAAAAAGAACAGGTTATTCTTTTTCAGAACCGGAAAGGGTATGCCCCCATGCTCGAATGTGCCAGTTGCGCCTGGACCCCGCATTGTGTGAACTGCGATATTGCCCTTGCCTATTATAAAACCCAGCATATTTTAAAATGCCATTACTGCGGATATAAAACCAAGCCGGTCAATGTTTGCTCGGCCTGCGGAAATACCCACATGAAGATGATGGGTTTTGGTACGGAAAAGATCGAAGATGACCTGATCAACCTGTTGCCCGACATACGGGTTGCCCGACTCGATTACAACACCACACGCACCAAAGAAGGGCATCAGAAAATTATACAGGATTTTAAGGACCATCAGATCGATGTGCTGGTAGGCACACAGATGGTGAGTAAGGGCCTCGACTTCGAAAATGTGACGCTGGTGGGAATCATGGATGCCGATCAGATCATTAATATCCCCGATTTCAGAGCCAATGAACGGGCCTTTCAGATGCTGACCCAGGTGTCGGGCAGAGCGGGCCGGTTTCATAAACGTGGTGAAGTGATCATACAAACCCGGCGTCCGGGGCTCGACATTTTCAAGCTTGTGATCGAGAACAACTATCAGGACCTGTATTTATATGAACTGGCTGAACGGAAGAAATTTGAATACCCGCCTTTTTCGAAACTGATACGATTCACGGTAAAACACAAAGAGGAGGTGGAAGCGGCTAGGGCCGCAATTGCCCTTTCAGCGGCATTGCGGGGTATAGAGGCTATAAAAGTACTGGGACCTGAGGCACACTATATTCACCGCATCCAGAATCTTTTCATTCAGAATATTCTTGTAAAGGTCCCTCACCATGAGGTATCGTTAAAGCAGGTGAAAGGGTATATACGGCAAATTGTTTCTGATTTTCAGGCACTTAAGGAAAACCGGGCCGTTCGGGTTTACCTCGATGTAGACTGCTTTTAACAGGGCCTTTCCCTTCCGGATACGCTTTTTTAGGTTTGTGGGCTGGCCTGCATTAACGGGCTGTTTCGGGGCATTGTGCCGAATTATACTATTTTTGTAGGGTATGAAAAGCATCAGAATACTTGAAGTGCGCAGTGAACTGGGAGGCCGGTGGAGAGGGGCCAGTTTGGGAATTGATGCCATTAAAATGGCGGATATCACCAAAGACAACACCTTTTTTTACAGTGAAGAGCGGAACAAGCAAAAGCAGATTGTGGCCGTAAAGGATTTTAACTCGGAATTACTGAAACCTCCGGTACATAAGCAGGCGAAATATATTGAGAAGATATATGCACAATGCCGCCTGGTAGCCGAAAACGTAGAGAAGACACTGCGGGATAAGAAGTTTCCCCTGATCATTTCAGGTGATCACAGCAATGCCATTGGCACCATTGCCGGCATTAAAAATTATTACAACGATGCACGGGTAGGGGTGATATGGGTGGATGCCCATGCCGACCTGCATTCGCCGTACAGTTCGCCCAGCGGCAATGTGCACGGCATGCCCATGGGAGCCAGCCTGGGATTCGACGGTATCAAGGAATATCGCATCAGCAAGCGGGAGGCTGAGTTCTGGAACAAGCTGAAGCACCTGGGCAGCCGGGAAATAATGCCGAAGATACTGCCAGAAGATGTGGTGTTCATTGGCCTTCGCGATACAGAGATAGAGGAAGACGAGTTAATAGATCAACATAATATGAAGGTGATCGACCCCATCGACCTTCGTACCATGTCGATAAAAGAGGTGGCAGAAGAAGCAAAGAACCATCTTTCGGCCTGCGATTATATTTATATCAGTTTCGATATCGACAGCCTCGACAAATCGCTGGTTCCGGGCACCGGCACTCCGGTCGACAGCGGACTGAGCGAACTGGAGACGAAAAAGCTGCTGCAGCTGCTGTTAAAAGACGAACGCTTGTGCTGCTTCGAACTAACAGAAGTAAATCCCTTGCTCGATATCGAGAATAAGACCGCCAAAATGGCGCTGGAAATTTTAGATTCGCTCTTTTAACATCAGGTATATCTTCCTCATATCTTCCGGCATGGCCGCTTCATAGCGGCAGGGCACACCCGTTGCAGGGTGTCTGAACACAAGGCATCGGGCATGCAGCAAATGCCGGTAACAGGCTTCTTCCTCCAGTAACAATGAAATGGCGTTGAGTGGTTTTGCCGGCGGATAACGTATATCGCCCAGCACCGCGTGCCCGGCATATTGCATGTGAATGCGAATCTGATGCGTTCGTCCGGTCTCGAGCCGGCACACGATGAGGGAGGCCGGTCCTAAAATCTCTTCTGTACTGTAATGGGTTACCGCCGGTTTGCCTCCGTCGTGGTGCGGAAATGCCCGGATGATTTTTGGGTTTTCAGGGTCACGACCTACAGGTACATCAATTGTTCCGGTTCCCGATTTCATCACCCCATACACCAGCGCTTCATATTCACGGTGAATTTCCTGATTCTTCATCTGTTTTTCAAGAGCGATCCGTGCGGATTTGTTTTTTGCAAATACAATAAGTCCGGATGTGCCCCTGTCGAGCCGGTGTATCATGCCTTCTTCAGCCTTGAATGGCACTTTGTTCTTTTCAAAATGAAAGGCAATTGCATTCAGGAGTGTCCCTTTGTAATTCCCGAGTCCCTTATGAACCGGCATATTTCCCGGTTTATTAATCACCAAAATACTTTCATCCTCGAATACAATCTGAAGGGGAATCTCTTCCGGTGTTACCGTTTCATTGAATTCCCGGTGTTCGTTATAAATGCAGATGATATCACCCGGTTTCACCACATAATCTGCGGGTACAGGATGGTTGTTCACAAGCACTGCCTGCCGGTGGATGCGGGTCTGTATTTTATTCCGGGAAAACTTCCGAAGCCGGGTACTGAGATATACGTCAATACGACGGGGGATATCGGTAGCGGTAACTTGCAGGGTATGCTGAAGTTCCAAAGGCGGTGAAATTATTTATTGAATATGCTTTCGTATTTGAGCGCATTGGTTATGTCCATCTGCTTCAGCATATCAACGATTTTGGTTTTTTCGCTGTTGTCGGCTTTTTTATAAAGTTCAATAATTTCATTCACCTTGGCATCGAGAAATACCTTGATCCCCAGTGTATTCGGATTTTGTTTGGCCAGATTATACAGGGTTGTTATTACCTCGGTGATGGCGGTTCTGCCGGCTACCACATCCTTGCTCATTACATCGAGTCCGCTGCGATGGTATTTGTACATGCTTTCATGTAAAACCTTAAAACGTGAGCTGGTAAGGTCGTTGATGAGGCTGTAACGGTTGCGGCTTTTGGTGCCCATCACCTGTTTCCACCCACTTTCGGGAGCGCTCTGGGCCATGTTTACAATGGTAAGGGCTTTGTTGTAGAATTGGCTTCCGGCATCCGGACCAAAGGAGTCATACTCCAGTCCGAGCACTACATTGGCATAAAACCCAAGAAAAGAGGTAAGGTTATTATATACATTTTCATTGTAGTCCATATTCTGGAGTTCCGCGTATCGAAAGGTAAATTCCTTGTCGATATAATTGATCACCGGCGTGGTGAAATTGGTTCCGTACACCGGACGCACCGCCTGCACTATAAAGGTAGCGGCAAACTGATCGATCCCCAGTTTCTGATCAATATTTATGGTCATATTGATCTCGATCCGTTCGTTGGGAAGCAGGTTATCGGATGTCCATTTCCGGTTGTTAAAGAACTCCATAACCGAGGTTTGAAGTGCTCCGAAGATCTGTTTGAATGCAGCATCATTGCTTGGGTCCACCACCTGTACGCGGCAGTTAAAGTCCTGGGCCTTGAGCAAGGCAGAAAACGATAAAAACAAAACGAACAATCCTTTTTTTATCATGACATCAATTTTTCTACAGCATTTAAAATATCCTCTGCAACAGCGGTTTTCTCTTTACGGTCAAAGTTTTTTATCGCCTTGTTTTTATACAACAGGCTGATTTTATTGGTATCGGTACCGAATCCGGCACCTTCATCCTGCAATGAGTTCAACACCAGCATATCCATGTTTTTAGCTTCCAGTTTCCGGAATCCGTTTTCAATGGCATTTTCGGTTTCAAGGGCAAACCCAACCAGAAGTTGGTCTGCTCTTTTAATACGGCCGATGTGGCTTGCAATATCCGGGTTTTTCTTCAGCAACAGCTCGATGGTATCGGCCGATTTCTTTAATTTTTGTGAAGCAGGAGCAGCCGGTGTGTAATCGGCAACGGCGGCTGCCAGAATGAACACATCGGAGGTACCGGCATATTTCAGGCAGGCTTCTTCCATTTCCAAGGCTGATATAACGTTGATGCGATGTATACCGGGATGCGGCGTGGATAACTCCGAAGGGCCAGACACTAAAATGACGTGTGCTCCTCTTTCAGCCGCTTTGGCTGCCAGTGCGTAACCCATCTTTCCGGATGAGTGGTTGCTGATATAGCGAACCGGGTCAATAGCTTCGCGGGTTGGGCCGGCATTGATGAGTACTTTTTTTCCGGACAGTACACTTGTTTCAGGCAAAAAAAAATGCTGAAGAAAGGCGATGATCTCTTCGGGTTCAGCCATCCGGCCTTTCCCCATCAATCCACTGGCCAGTTCGCCTTCGCCGGGAGGGATCAGAATGTTTCCGTAGTGCAGCAGGGTTTCCTGGTTTTTTGTTGTGGCCGGATGAAGGTACATATCACGGTCCATGGCCGGCGCGAACATTACCTTGCATTTGGCCGAGAGGTAGCAGGCCATCAGGAGGTTGTCGCAAAGCCCGTGGGCCATTTTGGCCAGCGTATTGGCTGAAGCCGGTGCAATCAGCATGACATCGGCCCATAGTCCCAGGTCCACATGGTTGTTCCAGATTCCGGCCGTGTTCTCGAAATCAACCAGTACCGGCTCGTTGCATAATACCGATAGGGTGAGGGGGGTGATAAAACGGGTGGCATCAGGAGTCATTACCACACGAACCTGTGCGCCTTCTTTAACGAGCAAGCGAATCAGCAGGGCCGATTTATAGGCAGCAATGCTACCGGTAACCCCGAGGAGGATCTTCTTGTGTTTCAGTACTGACATAAAATAAAAAAGGCCACGATTGCAAATTAACGCAATTCCGTGGCCTGATTTTTATAAACCGGAATTTATTTTTTGTTCGGGTTAATGAAGAAGAGCTTGTCGTTCAGAAACTCTTCGGTAGCCAGTACATGCGGTTTGGTCATGCGCTCGTATTTCATGGCCAGTTCAATTTGTTCGCGGTTCTCGCTGATCTCTTCAATACTATCGCTATGGTCGAAATGCGAAAGTTCGTCGGTCATCTCTTCCTTCAGTTTTTCTGAAAGTTGTTTGGCTCTTTTAGAGATCACGGCGATTGATTCGTAAAGGTTTCCGGTTGGGGATTCTATTTTACGTACATCGCGTGTAACGGTTGATATGGTTTTTGATACAGGGGTCATGGTGCGTAATGGGTATTAATGGTTACTTTTTGGGTACTTCGGCTGTTTTATTTTCCAGTTTGTCAATTTGTTTCTGGGCGTCTTCACTCATTCGGGCGGCTTCTTTTGCATTGGAACCGCTGAGGTCGGCACGGTATTCGTTATAGGCTTTTATCATGGTGCGGTAACGTTCGGTCTGCTTGGTCTCCACGCTGTTACGGGCATATGTGTAATAGCTTTTGATTATATAGAACTCGGCATCCTGCCTAAATTCCGTTTCCGGGTAATCTTTGATCAGGTTGGTAAAACAAATGGCAGCAGCTTTATAATCTTCCGTTTGGTAGAACAGATACGCGGCATTGTATGCTTTTTGTTCCAGCTTTTTCCGGAGCTTATCCAGCAGGCTGTTGCATGAGGGAATGTACCGGCTGTCGGGATATAAGCCAATGAACAGCGAAATGTCTTCCACACATTTGTATGAATCCGTCTGATCGAGTTCCACGGGAAGGCTGTTCAGGTATTCAGTAAGGCAGAACATATAATTACATTCTTCCGCACGTTTGCTGCCACTGTATTCATCGCAGAACCTTTTGAAGAGGTAGGTAGCCATGTCGTAATCCTTCATGTAATAATAGCAGTAGGCATTGAAGTACTGCATATCTTCCGCTACGCTGGTTCCGCGGTAATACGAGGCAAGTTGCTCGAACAGGGGCTGAGCCCGTGTATAATCACCTTTTTTATAGAGCTTTTCTGCCCATTCCAGTTTTACCTTCATGTCAGGACTCTTGAGTATTTTCGGGTACTCGCTGCACGAGATCAAAAACATCAACAATGGTAAAACGTATAAGACAGTCTTCTTGATTTTCATCGAAGTTTGCAAAAATAACGAATTAATTCAATTGTAATACAGCAGAATCCGGTAAAAAGTTACTTTTCGGGTAAAAAAGGCGGGACACCGTGCTTCAGAGGCAGAAACAGGCTGCTGGCCGATTTTTTCAGGGAATGCGTTAAAATTCAGAGCGGGTTTACCGATTCTCAATAAAATATACTTCATTTGCATAAATCATATTTAATTTTATCACACCCTATGAAGAAGTTTTTTACAATTTTCTTTTGTGCTCCGTTGCTTGGAATTGCGCAAAACAGTGTAAAAGCCGATGAGCAGAAAACGCGTGAAATGAACGCGAGAGCTACCCAGGAAGTGCTTTCACCGGTAATTAATAAGCTGCGTCCGCCGGCTCAAAATAAAACCAATGCCGACAAACCCTTGTACGGAGCTGTAACCATTGGTACTACTGAATACGACCTGCAATCGAACAACTCCGTTGACCGCCGTCTTCAGAAATACACCAACAACCGTATGACTGCGGTTTGGACAACGTCAACCGACGCTTCTCCGTTCGAACAACGTGGTACGGGCTATAACCAGTACACCGGAACTGCCTGGCGTAAGGCATTGCCTAACAATGCCCGTTTTGAAAGCAGTCGTGTAGGATGGCCTACCACCGGCATGGCTACCTTTAACGGGGTGGATAAAGAATATGTTTTCGCACATGCGGTAGCCAACTCAGGTCTTACCGGCGGGTTCATATTTTCTCAGAATACCGGAATCGGAACTGACTTTCGTTTCAGGCTCAAAGGTGCTGAATGACACCTACAATGCAGCTACAATTCCCGGCCCGATCTGGTCGAGAGCTGCCACAGCGGAGAAGCCGTATTGTACTCCTCGAGTGCTTTACTGATTCATCTTCTTTCTACCTATCCGGGACATATGGCCCTAATGGTGTTCCGTACGCCTATCGTGTATTCAATTTGATACCCTGTAATCATGGGTGGCTTTCGCCTTTGTTACCTGATTATGACAGCACCGGCCATACCCGCAGAGGTAAATGATTATGCTAATGATGCTTCAGGTAACAAAGTACATATCGTTATGGTGTAATTTTCGATGGTTGGCCCTGTGGAGCAGCGATGACGGTGGTAACACCTGGACAAAAACGGTTATTGATTCATTCAAGCGTGCCATTCCGGCCCCTCGTACCAATCCAAGAGGTATGAACAACGGAACCGTAAGCGTGCTGATCGACGGAAACGGTGTAACTCACGTAGCCTGGGCTATCACCTGTTTGGTATGGGATTCGGTGAATGCTGATAAAACCTTTTCAACCTATGTATTTACCAATGCGGAAGCCGAAGGTATTTTTTACTGGAACGATAAAAAAGTGGGTGGTAATTATCCAGCCATTAAGCAAATAGGAGAAGTGCTCGATATGGATGGCGATAATGTGGTTACCTTAGCCGCCAATACCCGTAGCCGCAACTACGGTGGATACGGAGGTTCCATTACCCTTACTTCAAGCAATGCATCCATCAGTGCTGTATCTAATCAGCCAATGCTTTCCTATGATGCAAACGGTAACGTTTTCTGTACCTATATATCACCGGTTGAAAATGATGAATCGCCCGATGCTGAAAACTATAACGACATATTTGTAGTGTATTCTAAAGATGGAGGTACCAATTGGGCTGCACCTCAAAACCTTACAAAAACTTCGGGTTTTGAAGATGTATATCCGTCAATCACCAAGGTGACCGATTCAAAACTACGGGTAATGTACTTCCTGAAAGATGATCCGGGTGTTTCTGTGAACAATACAAACAACCCGCAACGTACCGTGAATGTTAACTATATGGAAATCCCGGTAAGCAAGATCCTCAGCGACAGCGTTGGTAAATTCCCTAACGGTATCAATCCGGGCATTGTTGACAACGGCTTTATGGTGGACCAGAACTATCCGAATCCATTCCAGGGAACCACTCAGATCGACTTCACGATCTCTGTGAACTCAAACATTCAGTTCACCGTGGTAGATATGCTGGGCAAGGTGGTTTATTCGGAAGAAAAAAACCGACCTGAATGCAGGAAATCATTCCATAACTTTCAATGCAGCAGGAATGGGTAAAGGAATTTATTTCTATACTATTTCCAATGGTGTACAGAAGTTCACCGAAAAAATGATCGTTGAATAAGCGGTACTGATTTTATTTAAAAAAACGCATTGAGTTTTCAATGCGTTTTTTTTATGCGAGAAACATTCTCCACCCGGGAGTACGGTATAATTACCTAAAAGAGATCTTCATCTTTCTCGTTTTCATCCACCATGTCGTTCAGCTTTGAGCTAAAGGTGACGGTGCCTCCGTTGCTGTTGTCGGCAGGGTTGGTGTAATTACCGGTCGGCACAAAAGTCGACTCGGTGTAGCCGCCCAGTCCACTGTCGGTGAACAAGGCATATTCTTTAATGAATTTGGTGCGTATATCTGCCAATGCCCCGTTCCGGTGTTTCTGAATGATGATCTCGGCCATGCCGTCGGTAGGTTCACCGTTCTCGAATGTGGGGATCTGATAATACTTCGGACGATACAGGAACATTACCATGTCGGCATCCTGCTCAATGGAGCCCGATTCTTTCGTCTTTCAGTACCGGTTTTCTTGCTGTTGGTTCGTTTCTCATTCCAGCGCGACAGGGCAATTACCGGTATACAGTTCTTTGGCAGTGCTGCTGAGCGTGATATATAAGTGATCTCCTGTTCACGCGTGCCGTTTTTATTATTCGATTGTTCCCCCCGCATGAGCTGGAGGTAGTCGATCCGCAGTCTGAATATCGTACTGCATTTTCAGACGGCAGGCTTTTGGCCGCGCAGTTCAAATACCGATAGTTGCGGCGTATCATCGATGTAAATGGGTGCATTATTCAGACAGGTAATCCGGGTCATCAGCTGCTCCCATTAGTGCTTGTCAGGATTTCCATCGCGAATCACCTGGCCGGGTATCTGCGATTCAATACTCAGCAAACGGTTCACCAGTTCCAGACTGCTCATTTCAAGTGAGAAAATGCCAATGCCCCGCTTGTAATCCACGCTGATATTGCGTGCCAGAGAGAGTACAAAGGCAGTTTTACCCATACCCGGACGTGCGGCAATGATAATGAGATTCGACTTTTGAAATCCGGATGTGAGCCGGTCGAGTTCCGAGAAGCCGGGAGGGACCCCGGTAAGATGCGGTACTGTCTTTACCCGTTCAGCTCTTTGATTGAACCAGCAGAGCAGATCGTATTCTGCGGTTCTGCTTGTTCATCAATCCGTTTGTCAACTCAAAAACGCCCCGTTCGGTTTTATCGAGCAGGTCAGCATCCGTTGTATCCTCGTACGCGTTTTTTACTGTTTCAGTGGCGATCCGGATAAGTTGTCGCTGAATGTATTTTTCCTGAATGATACGGACGTGCGGCTTTCGAGCATTCGCCGCCGGTAAGGCAGGTGGTGAGTTGCGCGTCACATAATGAGGCTCCCACACCTTTCCAGGGTTCCATTTTTCGCAATTCATTAACGGTTAGAGGTCGATGGGCTGGGTTTTATTGTAAAGATTGAGTATGGCTTTATAAATAAGCACATGCACATCCTTATAAAAGCTGTCGGGCGAAATAATATCAGA
Source organism: Bacteroidia bacterium (assembly GCA_044228315.1). Lineage (GTDB taxonomy): Bacteria > Bacteroidota > Bacteroidia > UKL13-3 > UKL13-3 > CAINMV01. The sequence continues at coordinate 12,219 of JBGAVF010000041.1, forward strand.
AATGGTGTTGATGGCTTCTTTGTCAAGCATCAGTGCACCCAGTACACTCTCTTCAGTCCAATGGCCTGTGGTGGCAGTTTCCCGTCAATATTCAGCCTATTGTAATGGGCTTGCTTTTGGCTCCGGTTCTGAAATATTCTGTTTTAGTGATCTCTTCCATGTTCAAACGGCATTGCTGCAGTCCTTCAAATATCGTTTAAAATATCCGCTCCGTACTACTAAATTGATGTAATCCACAAATAACTTTTTAATGTTAAAAACATGTTGGCAAGTTGGTATTTGCGCTAAAATGGGTTGATTTCATTGGGTTTCAGTTTGTGATAAAAAGGTATGGATCAGAACCTGCTTTCCACAGTATGAAAAAAAACAACAGAACGCAGTATCCGATGTTTTAAACTTTGCCACAAAAATCAGGATAACGTGTTTGCATGAATTCAATTCCATTAAAAAAAGCCACCCTGAATCTCAGGATGGCTTTTTTGGGTTTAAACTATGTACCGATTACTGTGCCAGTTTGTACGAGAAGAAAGTATAATCTTCATTGTTAACAGCGCCATCGTCAACTACATCTTTAATTTTAACCGCAGCGTATTTGCCTGAGTTTTTAATGTTCACGATGATGATATCACCTTTCACAAATGAGATCAGATCGGAAGCGGTTCCTGCATTGTAAGCAGCAACAATGGTTTTAGGTGAGCAATTGGCCCAGTCAAAACCAGGGGCTTTTACAAATTTAGAACCATTGCGTGAACCCCAGCGGGTGTTGCCTGTAAACGGATTGGCTGCAACGATTGAATCGCGGATATCTTTATCAATTGCGTCAGCAGCAAACTTTGGAAGTTTGTTCAACAGGTCCCCAGGCCGAGTTGTTGGAAGCACTTATTGAGTAACGGCTGTAAACACGTGGAGAAGTTGAATTACCAACGGAGTCAATGATAACTGTAAGCTGAAACACCTACGGTAACTGTCAGTTTCAGCTGGGAGCTGTTTCATCTTTACAATCCTTTTCGCAGTAATGGTATAGATTGTGCGCTGAACCAATGCTCACACCGGCTGGAATGGTATCGGTGAGGGTGTAGTTGAAACCATTTGAACTTACGCTGGTATTTGAGAAGAATGCACCGGTAACGCCGTTTGACGATTTGGTGATTTCTACCGATTTGATTTTATTGTCAGTTCCTGTAACTGCAATGGTAACTGAGAAACTTTCACCGGGGGCAGCTGTAATGCTGGTAGCCGATGGACTCATGATTACACTGGGTCCGGCACAATCACTTCCGCTGCACTTTGATGAGGTAAGCACGAAAGATGAAATAATAAATAATGCTAGAATGGAAAGGGATTTAATGGTTTTCATAAAATGATAAATAGTTAATAGAACGCAAAGGTATGTAAAATTGCTAAAAGTATGCCTTAATAGTACTTTTTTTATGTTATTGTTCGGGGGGCTTTGAAATGCGCCTCCATACCTGTTTTTTTGAAAGCCGAAAAATGCAGACCCTTTATCATTCCATTCAAACCCTAATTACCGGCCATCCGGATGCAAAAAGCCCCATCCGGGGCAAAAACATGCTGGATGGCAACCGGCTTGAGAATGCCTGGCTCTTGTGTCGCGACGGTAAAATAGCCGCCCTGGGCACTATGCCGTTTCCCGAGTCGTTCGGTACTGCCAAACAGGTCGACTGTTCGGGTAAGATTGTACTGCCAACTTACGTCGACAGCCATACTCATATTGTTTTTGCAGCTACCCGTGAAGAAGAGTTCGTTGACCGCATTCAGGGCATGAGCTACGAAGAAATAGCTGCCAGGGGAGGAGGGATCCTCAATTCGGCCCGGCGCCTGCAGGCGGCATCCGAGGAACAACTGTATGAGGCCGCGTACGCCCGTGCCCTATCCATGATGTCCCAGGGAACCGGAGCCTTAGAAATAAAAAGCGGCTATGGACTCACACCGGAAACAGAGCTTAAAATGCTGCGTGTGATCGCCCGCCTTAAAAAGGCATTGCCCATTCCGGTAAAAGCAACATTTCTGGGGGCACATGCCTTTCCGGCCGAGTTTAAAACCAATCATGAAGGGTATATTCACAGCTTACTGAACGGGATGTTACCTGCCATTGCCAACGAACAGCTTGCCGATTATATCGATGTGTTTTGCGATCGTGGTTTCTTTTCTCCCGATGAAACATCGCGCATACTTGAAGCCGGTGCGCACTATGGGTTGAAAGCAAAAATTCACGGGAATGAAATGGGGTTAACCATCTCGAGCATTTGGGTGATGAAGAATTGGAGCTGCTGGGTACCTCACAAACCATTGCTACCGTATTGCCGGGCACTTCCTTTTTCCTGGGAATTCCGTATGCACCGGCCCGTCAACTTATTGATTCGGGAGCAGCTGTGGCAATTGCCAGTGATCATAACCCCGGGTCGTCGCCCAACGGACGAATGGGTTTTATGTTGTCGCTGGCCTGTATTAAAATGAAATTACTGCCCCAGGAGGCGCTTAATGCCTGTACCGTAAATGCGGCTTTCGCCTTGGAACTGGCTTCGGAGGCGGGTTCCATTGGTGCGGGCCGACCGGCAAATTTTATTATTACAAAACAAGTAACTTCCTTTAGCGTTATTCCGTATATGTTTGGTCAGGATATGATCGATTCAGTGATTATTAATGACAAAAAAATTTAACAGGATTTAATCCCCCTATATTTGAAAATTAAAGCAATATTGTAAGCTTACGCAACCCAATGTCAATCTCTATGAAAATAAAAATTTCTGTCCTTGTAATTTTAATCGCTGCATTGTCCTTTTTCGCTTTCCGGAAAACAACGGATTACAATGCCTCCATTCTTAAGGCCATGATGAAGACCATGAAGGATGAGCATTTCCGTGACCTGGAATTCAATGATGAGTTTTCGCAACGTGTGTTTAAAATGTATCTGGAGCATCTGGATGTAAACAAAAAGTTCTTCCTCAAAAAAGATGTGGATGATTTTAAAAAATTCGAGAAAGAACTCGATGATGAATTTAAAAACAATACCTACGGGTTTTATTCCTATTCCATTGAGCGGTATAAAAAACGTGTTGATGAATCGGAGTCTTACATGAAGGCCGCCTTCGAACAACCGTTCGATTTTACCAAAGATGAGACAATACAGATGGATCCCAAAAAGGTGGATTGGCCGGCTGATGAAGCCGAGATGAAAAAACAATGGTACCTGGCCATGAAGTACCAAACCCTGGCCCGCTATAACGAAATGCTGGAGGAGCGTACCAAGGCAAAAGAATCGAAAGATACCGCCTACAAGGAAAAATCGGAAGCAGCCATGGAGCTGGAAGCCCGTGAGAAAACCAAAAAAAGCAATGAGGATTATTTTAAACGGCTGAAAAAACTTGAAGATGCGGATCGCTATAGCGTATACCTGAATTGTATAACGAATGTTTGCGACCCGCACAGTGATTATTTCACACCACCGAAGAAGCAGGATTTCAATGATCAGATGAGTGGAAGTTTTGAAGGGATTGGGGCACAACTTCAGGAAAAAGACGGATTTGTGAAAGTGGTCTCAATTATTACCGGAAGTGCTTCCTGGCGCCAGGGGCAGCTGAAGGTGGATGATGTGATTTTAAAGGTGGCACAGGCCAATGCCGAACCGGTATCAGTGCAGGATATGCCACTGAATGATGTAGTGAAGATGATACGGGGTAAAAAAGGAACCGAGGTGCGGCTCACGGTGAAAAAACCGGACGGCAATGTAGTAGTGATATCCATCATCCGCGATATTGTTCTTACCGAAGAAACATTTGCCAAATCGCTGCTGATTACTGAAAGCAAACATAAAATAGGGTATGTGTACCTGCCGGAATTCTACGCCGACTTTTCGGGTCGCACGGGACGCCGTTGCGCAACCGATATTTTAAAGGAAATTGAAAAGCTGAACCGTGAAAAAGCAGAAGGGATCATCCTGGATTTAAGAAACAACGGTGGGGGCTCACTGCAGGATGTGGTACAAATGGCCGGCTTTTTTGTGAAAGACGGACCGATGGTGCAGGTGAAACAACGCAATGATGCACCCGAACAACTCAATGATTATGATGATGCCGTTCGCTATGAAGGCGGTATGGTAATTCTGGTGAATGAGTTGAGTGCCTCCGCCTCCGAGATCATGGCAGCGGCCATGCAGGATTACAAGCGTGCTGTTATTATTGGTTCTCCTTCCACCTTTGGAAAAGGAACCGTGCAGCGTATGTTTGAACTCGACAATGCGTATTTCCAGAATCCGGATAAAGGACTGGGCAGCGTGAAGTTGACAACCCAGAAATTCTATCGCATCAACGGAAGCACCACGCAACTGAAAGGGGTGATTCCTGATATCATTCTCCCCGACCAGTACGAATACCTGAACATAGGAGAAAAGGATGAGGATTATCCGCTGGCATTCGATGAGGT
>JBGAVF010000042.1:0-16189 GCA_044228315.1 Bacteroidia bacterium
CCGAAAAAATACAGGGCGTATTCCTGTACCTTGCCCGACTGCACGCCTTTTATATTTTCTGAAACCATCACGGTGGTGGTGGCCATCAGGTTCATGAACCCGTCCACAATATTTTTGTCGATCCATACTGCAGGCCGGCCAATGAGGTTGAAGATGATCTTCTTGGTGATGAAGAGATAGAGTTCATCGATGTAAAACTTACGGTAGGCTGCCTTATATAATCCACTGAGTGTGTTGGCAATGTTTTGAGGACGGCTGTTCTCGGTTTTGTACAGAAACGCTGCCAGCCCGATACCGGCCAGTCCCAGCAACACCGGTGCTGCGGAAAATACGATATCAATATGCGTTTCCAGCGGCATGCCGTCGGAGGTGATATAGTTGGCGAAGGGGATGAATCCGGCACCGGCCGCAAGCACGGCTAAAAGGATCAAAGGCAGTTTCATGGTAAGGGTACCTTCCCCGTGTGCATCGTGTGAGGCATGATGTTCTTTACTCCAGAAAATGGAGAAATACAAACGGAACATATAAAAGGCGGTGATGCCTGAAGTGATGAGGGCTGTGAAATATACCAGTTTGTTATGCTCCCAGGAAGCCAGCAATATTTCTTCCTTGCTGAAGAAACCGGCGAATGGCGGTACTCCGGCTATGGCCAGACAAGCGATGAGAAATGTGAGATGGGTTACCGGCATGAACTTGCGCAAGCCGCCCATATCTTGCATTTCATTGCTGTGTATCATATGTATAACGGCACCGGCACCCAGGAATAACAACGATTTGAAGAATGCATGGGTGAACAAATGGAACAGGGAAGCCATGTATCCGAGTCCGGCTTCACCACCGTGTCCCGACACGCCCAAGGCAAACATCATATAGCCGATCTGCGACATGGTACTGTATGCCAGCACGCGCTTGATGTCGGTTTGTGTGCAGGCAATGATGGCGGCAAAAAGGGAAGAGAAAAGTCCGATATAGGTAACCACCAGTAAGGCGGCTCCGTCGGCCACGAATACCGGGAACAAACGGGCCACCAGAAACACACCGGCCACCACCATAGTAGCCGCATGAATGAGTGCCGACACCGGCGTTGGACCTTCCATGGCATCGGGAAGCCATATATGCAGCGGGAACATGGCCGATTTACCGGCACCACCAATGAACACCAGTGTAAGTCCCCAGGTAAGCATGCTCACACCCAAAAATGAAGAGGTGGCCATGCTGATGAATTCCGGTGACTGCTTGTTGGTAAGACGGTCGATGAGTAAATTGAAATCGAGGGTGCCACTGTGATAGGAAAGGATGAGGATCCCCACCAGAAATCCGAGGTCGGCAAAACGGGTGACGATAAAAGCCTTTTTTGCTGCAGCCACCGCCGATGGTTTGCTGTAATAATAACCGATGAGCAAAAAAGAGGATACCCCTACGAGCTCCCAGAAAATATAGATCTGAAACAGGTTGCACGACAACACCAGCCCAAGCATGGAAAACGTAAAGAGGGAAAGAAAGGCATAATAGGTAGCATACCGTTCTTCTCCTTTCATATACCCCATGCTGAAGATATGCACCATCAACGAAACAAACGTCACCACCACCAGCATCATCACACTCACGGGATCGAGAAGGATGCCCATATCAATGGAGAGGTCCTGAGAGAATGGCAGCCAGGTTTGTTTCAGTACGGTGATCTTCTGAAAAACATCGCCGGACTTTCCTTCACCCTTAATATTCTGACATGCCGCCATCATCGACAAAACAGCCGAAACCAGCAGGGATAGGGTTCCAAGGATTCCCGAGAAGGATTTGAAATACTTTTTCCCGAAGAGTCCCAGCACCACAAAAGTAATGAGGGGCAGCAGCGGGATCAGGATTACATAGGAGAAGCTGTTCATAGTATGTTAAAACTTCAGTTCGCCCACATCTTCCACATCAATGGAATGGTGTGTGCGGTACACGTTAATAATTATAGCAATAGCCACGGCGGCTTCGGCAGCGGCAATGGCAATGATGAAGAGGGTGAAAAATACACCGCCTAAATTTTCGGGGAACAGGTATTTGTTGAACGCCACAAAGTTGATGTTGACACTGTTCAGTATCAACTCCACCGACATCAGCATGGTGATAATGTTGCGACGGGTGAACAATCCGTACATGCCGATGAAGAACAACCCGGTGCTGACAAATAGTATATGGGTAAGAGGTATTGAATTCATGCGTTGGCTTTTTTAGTTGGAGGTGTTGAGTTCCTGTTTGGGGGTTTTTAATGCGATCACAATACAACCGATCATGGCTGCCAGCAGCAGAATACTGATCACTTCGAAGGGCAGGGCATATCCTACCTCATTCACATTCAGCATTTGCTCCCCTACATCCGATACTTTCACCTGCAGCTGGTTCGATGCATCGATGGCAGTGAACCCGTTGCGATAAATGAGCATACAGGTAAAAGCCACACCTGCCAGCACAGCCAGCAGGGAGAAGAAGGTACGGCGTGGCACAGGGGCCGCCATCTCAATACCCGATTTCTGGGTAAGAAAAATGGAGAAGATGATGAGCACCACAATACCGCCTACGTACACAACGATCTGCACGGCAGCCAGAAACTCCATCTGCATCCAGAAATAAATACCGGCCACTCCCATGAGAGAGAACAACAGAAAGATGGCTGCACGGAATATTTTTCGTGTGGTAACAGCCAGGATGCCTGTGCCTAATACAAAGGCCGAAAGGGCGTAAAATACAATGTCGTTTGCATTCATGGTGTTATTCAATTCCTTCCCTCACTTTCGATCCGGGTTTGTTTAATCTCTTGGTTAGTTCGTTACGGTTAAATACGCTGTGCTCGAAATTCGGCGACATCACAATGGCTCCGGTAGGGCAGGCTTCAATGCACAGATTACACATGGTACAGAGTTCCAGGTGATACACAAAGGCATCAATGGCTTTCTTCTTCTTTCCTTCCGCATTCACTTCCTGCTTGGTCACAATCTTTATAGTTCCGTTGGGACAGGCCAGTTCACAGGCCGTGCAGCCGGTACAGGCATGCTCATTGTTCTCGTCGTGCAGCATGATCACCTCACCCCGGAAACGGTCGGCCATTTTCAGCGTGGCCCGGTTATCGGGATACTGTTCGGTAATAATTTCTTTGTGATGCGTAAAGTAATAGCCGGTCATCTTCATACCCTTCAGCAGGGAGCGAATGGCCCGGAATACTTCTTTTATATAATTTACCAGAAACATTTTTATATAGGTGTTATGCGCTGTTGTTATTCATTTTAAAAATACCATCCGTAGATCGCCATCAGGGTAACGAGCAACAGGTTGAACATGCTGATGGGCAATAAATATTTCCATTCCAGATTCAGTAGTTGGTCGATACGCAGACGGGGGAAGGTCCAGCGGAACCACATGATCACAAAAATGAGGAAGAAGGTTTTTCCGAAGAACCAGATGGATGACGGAATATAATCCATGATATGATTGAACGCCTCCCAGTTGCCGATATGCAGCGGCATCCATCCGCCAAAGAAGAGCGTGGCCCCGATGGCACATACAATAAAGATGTTGATGTATTCGGCGAGGAAGAACAACGCGAATTTCATGCCCGAGTATTCGGTGTGGAACCCGGCGGTAAGTTCCGATTCGGCCTCGGCCAGATCGAAAGGAGCGCGGTTGGTTTCGGCCGTAACGGCAATGATGAAAATGACAAAGGCGATGATGGCCGGGATATGGCCTTTGAAGATCCACCATCCGTTGGCCTGGGATTGAATGATATCCTGAATGCCGAGGCTGCCGGTAAGCACTACAATGGAAAGCACCGAAAGCCCGGCCGATAACTCATAGCTCACGATCTGCGCTCCGCTGCGCATGGCGCCCATGAGGGAGTATTTGTTGTTGCTCGCCCAGCCGGCCATGAGAATGCCGATGACCGAGATGGATGAGATGGCGGAAATATACAGTACGCCGATATTGATATCCCATATTTGAAATCCTTTGGCGAAACCAATGGGTGCCAGCAAGAGCATGGCGGCCATCATGGCAATGTACGGTGCCAGATTAAACAGGAATTTATCCGACCCGTCGGGGGTAAGCCCTTCTTTCATAATAAGCTTCAGCGTATCTGCCAGACTCTGCAGCAAGCCCTGAGGACCCACCCGGTTCGGTCCCAGACGGATCTGGATCCAGGCTGCCACCCGTCGTTCCATCAGCACCAGCACCAGGCCCAGGGCGGCAAACAGGGCAATGGCCAGCAAAAACACGATGAAGCACTCGGCAAAAAGTGCCCAGCCCGGCGACAGGTACTGGTATAACAGTTCCTGTATATTATCGGTGATATGTTCTAAGCTCAGCATACTCTTTTTTTAGCGGTCAATATCAGGTATTACAAGGTCGAGGGTTCCCATGGCAGCCACCAGGTCGCCCAGTTTCCCGCCTTTCACAATGGTTTCAAGGGCCGACAGGTTGGAGAATCCCGGTGAACGGAATTTGATGCGGTACGGCGTGGTTCCGCCTTCACTTACGATATACACTCCCAGCTCTCCACGGGCCGTTTCCACCCGCTGGTAAAACTCCCCTTTGGGCAATTTCAGTACCGCTTTGGTCTTTGCCTGAAAGTCTCCTTCAGGAATATTATCGATGAGTTGTTCAATGATACGCACCGACTCTTTCATCTCCCGCATACGCACCATATAGCGTGCATACGAGTCGCCGGCCGTTTCGAGCACTTCATCAAAGGCTACTTTATCATATACATCGATCGGATACAGTTTCCGTATATCGCACGATACGCCGCTGCCTCTGGCAGTAGGTCCGGTGCAACCAAATGAAATGGCATCTTCGGGTGTGAGTATGCCTACATTTTGCATACGGTTCTGAAAAATAATATTGCCGGTTACCAGATCGTCGTACTCGTCGATCTTGGCCTTGTATAATTTTATAAACTCCTTTACTTTACGCTGGAAGTCGGGATGCAGGTCGGCCATCACCCCCCCGGGAACCATATAGTTCATGGTAAGGCGTGCCCCGCAGGTCTCTTCCATGATCTCGTTGATGGTTTCACGTTCACGGAAGGCATGAAAGAACGGCGTGAAAGCACCGAGGTCCATGGCCATGGCTCCCCACCACAGCTCGTGCGAGGCAATGCGGGTAAGCTCATCCATGATCACGCGTATGTATTGCGCACGGGCAGGAATTTCCAGTTGCAACCCTTTCTCCACACACAGGGCGCAGGCATGGTTGTTGATATGCGCCGAAAGGTAATCCATGCGGCTGGTAGAATAAATGAACTGACGGTAGGTAAGACTCTCACACATCTTCTCAATAGAGCGGTGTATGTACCCCAGATGCGGTTCGATCTTTTTAATGGTTTCGCCGTTGAGCGTAATTACCAGATGCAATACACCGTGGGTAGCGGGGTGCTGTGGTCCTACATTTATTACAATGTCTCCTTCTGCGGTGGTGCCTATTTCTTCGAGCATGTCACGGGGTATCGGTTACAGGGTCGTATATAAATGGGTAGTTTGTTTTGTTACAGTTTTATCATGTTGATCGGGTCTTCATAATCCTTTCGTAAAGGATATCCAACCCAGTCGTCGGTGAGCAGCAGGCGTCTCAGGTCGGGATGGTGCAGGAACGTCACACCGAACAGGTCGTACACTTCGCGTTCAAGCAATTCAGCCGTGCGCCACAGGTCGCTTACCGTTTCAATTTGCGGATTTCCCCGGTCGAGTTTCGCTTTCACCACCAGGTTATGACGGAAGGAAGTAGATGTAAAATGATACACCATGGTAAAGTGGGTCTTCCAGTCGACACAGGTAAGGCAGAAAAGGTAATTGAATTGCAGGGAAGCCTCGTTTTTCAGTTGAGTAACGACCTCGCGTAACGTGGCCGGATCAATGCTCAGGGTTACAAATTCTCCTCCTTCTTCAAACGTGGCGGAAGGAAAGAGCTCCGTTAGTTTCTGTTGTAATGCTTCGTTGTTCATGCCGGTGTTATCTCGTTACGTATCTGTTCCCGGGTAAGCCCGCTCTTGATCTTTTCCTGAAGAGTAATGAGTGCATGCAGCAGGGCCTCGGGGCGTGGCGGACAACCGGCAATGTAAACATCCACCGGAATGACGTGGTCGGCACCCTTCACTACAGAGTAGGTGTTATAAAAGAACGGACCTCCGCTGATGGCACAGGCCCCCATGGCGATCACATATTTCGGATCGGCCATCTGGTCATATAATCGTTTCAGTACCGGGGCCATCTTGTTCACGATGGTGCCGGCAATGATGATCACATCGGCCTGACGTGGAGTGGCACGTGCCACTTCAAAACCAAAGCGTGAGAAATCGTATTTCGCCGAAGCCACCGACATCATCTCAATACCGCAGCAGCTGGTGGCGAACGTAAGCGGCCATAAGGAATTGGAACGGGCCCAGTTGATCACGTCGTCGAGGCTGCTCAGCGCAATCCCTCCGCCCGGTATTTCCTGTACCAGTCCGGGGAACCCTTCCGGTGTTTTATTTTCTGTTGTTACATCCATTTCAAAGCTCCTTTTTTATGCGCATAAATAAATCCCATGAACAGGATGAAAAGGAATATCAGTATCTCGATGAGTGCCGGCAAACCCACTTTCTTCACCACCACGGCCCACGGATACATAAATATCAGTTCCACATCAAAGATGAGAAAGATGAGTGCAAACAAATAATACCCAACATTGAACTGGTTCCATGGGGTACCCTGTGTCGGTATTCCGCATTCGTATGCCTGCCCTTTCTGGCTGTTGGTACTACCCTTCACCATGATCTTGGCAATGGCAATACCACCGGCTGAAAAAACCACGGCAGCTACTATTAAAACAATGAGTGAAAGTGCGCCCATACTTGAATAAATTGTTTTCAAATATATAGTTATTTGCATTTTTCTAAAATATTAATTCCCCCATTTGACCAGTATCATCGTATTGCCGTAAAATGCACTCAGAATGTCCTGTGAATACTGATTAATATCTTTTGTGAAACATTTGGTATCATTAAATTTTACGCGCTTTGAATAACGGGGGCCTATTCGACAACCGAATCAATACCTTTGCCTTTCCAATCCCTGCAATCATTAAACAAACAACGACTCAAATCCCGCTTCTTTTTTTACTGGTCTTTATAAGTGCCACGGCATTCATGCCGGCCCACGATATCTGCGAGAACCTGCTGTTCTTTAAAGAAGGTGCCAGCACCACCATGACATCGTATGATAAGGACAACAAAGTGACAGGCTCTTCGAAATCAATGTATACATCGGTGAAAAAATCAGCCGAAGGTGCCAGCGTATCGGTAGCACAGGAAACGTTCGACAAAAAAGGAAAATCACTGGGAAAACATGATTTCACCATTCAGTGCAAAGCCGGTGTGATCTATTTCGATATGAAGACGATGATGCCGAACAACGGAACCGCCAATGGCGATTTTCAAATAAAAATGGAAGGCAATGAAATGGAGTTTCCGGGACACCTGACCGTAGGCGCTACCCTCAAAGACGCGCATATGAAATGTACGTTTTCGGGAAAAGACAATACCCCCATCCCCATGATGACCGTTGAGGTGGATATCACCAACCGCAAGGTTGAAGCACTGGAAACCATCACTACACCGGCCGGCACCTTTGAATGTTACCGTATCTCCGAAGACTACAGTTCAAAATCCCTGTTCTCGATCCACGGTAAAAACAAACAATGGTTCAATTACGAAGTGGGAACCGTGCGCACCGAAAGCTACCGCGACAATGGCAACCTCACCGGAAGCACCGTACTTACCGAACTGAAAAAATAAATTAAACCCACCGTTACCGGCACGTGGATTCCAACCTTCCTGTTCAACATAAACTGCTTCGCTTGCTTTCCAACTCATGGATGCCGGTGTTGCTGTATGTACTGCTGGCGCTAACGGCATCATTGCAGTCGTTGCTTGGAACACCGCAATCCGGACAAAACACACAAAGCACCTCCCTCTACAACAACTATAAAATTTTTAAATATTCGAACCTGCATCTTGCATCCGGCGATGACCTGTATGTTCCGCATCCCGCCGAGCATTGGGACCTGTATAAATACAGCCCCACGTTCGCTGTTTTCTTTGGCCTCTTCGCTTCCCTGCCCGATGCATTGGGATTGCCGCTTTGGAACCTTGCCAACGCCCTGCTTCTGTTGCTGGGCATTCGGTATCTGCCCCGCTTCAATACGTTTCAAAAAAACCTGATACTGCTAATTGCATGTATTGAATTGCTCACCTCACTCCAGAACTCCCAGTCGAATGCGCTGATGGCCGCATTGCTGATTCTCGCTTTCGGGTGCATGGAAAGAGGCAAACATTTCTGGGCCATGGCTTTCATTTTGTTCTCGGCATACATTAAACTATTCGGTGTGGTTGGATTGGCCCTATGCCTGTTTTATCCCGGTAAAATTAAAATGGCCGGCTATGCGTTGTTCTGGTTCGTACTGTTTGCCCTCCTTCCTTTTCTGTATATCGATACGCAACAATATACCTTCTTAATGAAGAGCTGGCAACACATGCTGGCCGCCGATGAACCTGCTTCCTATGGTTTCTCGGTGATGGGCTGGCTGCATGCCTGGTTCCGTGTGGATGCCAATAAATGGGTGGTCTCAGGCATTGGGGCTGTGCTGTTCATGTTGCCTTATGTGCAGGTTAAAAAATATGCTTCCGCTGGTTTTCGCATGCTGGCCCTTTGCTCCCTGCTTATCTGGATCGTGATCTTCAACCACAAAGCCGAATCGCCTACATTCGTCATTGCGATGTCGGGGGTGGGCATCTGGTTTCTACAGGCCCGCAAAACAACATTCAATCTGTCCGTTTTTATACTTACTTTTTTATTCGTATCCCTGTCGCCTACCGACCTCTTTCCGGCTGTGCTTCGTCGGGAAGTGGTACTGCCCTATGCCCTGAAAGGCTTTGCCTGCCTGGTAGTTTGGGGAATTGTAGTGTATGAGATGTGGCGGTACCAAGTAACTGATAATTCTGCTGAAATACCTTTAACCAACAACCCACATGAGCAACAAATGGGATGAACGCTATGCCGGTGAAGACTATGCATACGGAACCGAACCGAATGCATTTATTAAAGAGCAACTGCTTCATCTGAAACCCGGTAAAATACTTTTCCCTGCCGAAGGGGAAGGCAGGAATGCCGTGTATGCAGCCACACAGGGCTGGGAGGTGTATGCTTTCGACCTGAGTGTGGAAGGCCGGAAGAAAGCACTGAAACTGGCCACAGAAAACGGAGTACCCCTGCAATACGATATCGCCACGTTCGAAACGTATACTTGTACGCCTCATTCCATGGATGCCGTAGCCCTGGTGTATGCACATGTGCCGGCCAACGTAAAAGATGCTTCGTATGCTAAGGTCATACACTGGGTAAAACCCGGCGGTACCATTATCATGGAAGCCTTCAGTAAAAACCATATCGGCTATAAAAAAGCCGACAGCCGCATTGGCGGCCCCGATGAAGCAGACATGCTTTTTTCGACCGACGAAGTGAAAGTGTATTTCCCATCCGTGGATATTTTGCTCCTGGAAGAGCGCGAGATCACCTTGCACGAAGGGTTGTTTCATAATGGCACGGGCTCAGTGATCCGGTTCGTGGGACGGAAAAAATGAGTGTGTACCCCGATTAAACGTTTGCCTGTATTTCCTATCTAATGACAATTATAAATCTCAACATATGATGAATCGAATTGCCTTTTTTATGGCCCTGCTCATTTCATGCGGTGCCTTTGCACAAAATCCGAAAGACGCCTCACCGGCCGAGAAAGCCGATCGCCTGATGGCCAAATGGACCAAAGACCTGAATCTGACGGTTGAACAACAAACCAAATTAAGACCGGCTCTGGAGAACATGTTCGTTAAAATTGCACGTGTTAAAGCCGATACGGCACTCCTGAAAAAAGACCGGGCCATGGCGGTTCAAACCGCGAAAAAACAATGTGCTGATGCTTTTCGAAGTGTGCTTACTCCCGAGCAAACCATCGTGTTTGAGCAACGCCTGGAACAGATGAAAGCAAAACGACAGAATGCTGCCAATCCGAATAAAGAAAAAGGGCAGGGAAAAGGCAATAAGACCCGGAAAGATGCCGAGGAGGTGATCGATAATGATGATCTGTTTTAACAGGTAGATGGTCGATGGTATCGGGTAGATGGTAACCCATGCTATTAGGAATTACATTTATATGCCATTAATGGAACTACTAAAGGGTATATCTATCCGGTAAATCGTTGCGCATTGCCCGGGTAACAAAATCTGATGCAGAAGTTACTTCGCACGATAATCGAGGTCCAGGTACGAAGTACCATGTACCATCTACCAAATACCATCTACCATTATCACAGAATCTTTACTTTTGGTTTAGAAACGATTTCATACATTTGGCGAATCATGTCGTACGAGGCGCTGCGAAAATACCTTGAAGAAAAATACCCCTTAACCGAGGCAGAATCCCGGTTTATTGAATCGAATACCAAAAAAGTAACCCTGAAAAAGTGGGAGACCTTTGCGTATGCCGGTGAGCCTTGCCATTGCCTGCTGTTCATCACCAAAGGCTGCCTGCGAAGTTTCAGCATCGATGAATCGGGTAAAGAACATATTGTACAGTTCGCTCCTGAAAACTGGTGGATCTCGGATCAGAACAGTTTCTTCCGCCAAACCAACGCCATGCTTACCATTGATGCCGTAGAAGATACTGAAGCCATGGCTTTCGAATACAGCGGCTATCAGGCCATCCGCAATATGTCGCCGAATTTTGCATCCCTCTTCAATACCTTGCTTCAGAATCATCTTATCTCTTATCAGAAGCGTATTATTCATATCCTCAGCTCCGGCGCGGAAGCCCGTTATCTCGATTTTATAAAAACCTACCCTACACTGGCCCTTCGTCTGCCTCAGAAAATGATCGCCTCATACCTCGGCATCACACCCGAAACTCTGAGTCGTGTGCGTCGCAGCATCACCTTCAAGCCTGAGCAGTAAAATTATTACAGGTCAATTGCAGGGCTTTAAAATAATTATATTTTTGAAGCCTATTCTGCTATCTATGAAAAAATCCATTTTTATTATTCTTCTTTTCAGCACCACCCTGCTGGTGTATTCATGCAAAGCTAAAAAAGGGACCACGCCGAAACCCACCACCGTGCTGGCCGCTGCCCAGCAACGCTGGCCCGATGTAACGGCAGAATCGCTGGCCAAAGGCAAAACAATTCTTACTACCCGTTGTGTAAAATGCCATCCAGCCAAACCGTTCACCAAATACGCTGAAAAGGACTGGGAAAAGATCCTGGTTAAAATGACCCCGAAAGCGAAACTGAATACGGAAGAAGCAGAAACACTTCGCCGGTATATACTCGCCTCCCGCCAGATGAACAAAAACGAATAGCCGTTTTTATTCCATCGTACTTAATTCCTTGTTGTAAATAATCTCCGGATAACTTCTTTCTCCTGCTATTCGCCGACGGGCTGTGCACAGGTATTTCTGTTTTTACATAAGTGAACCGAAAAGGAGGGAATAAATATACGCTGCAGGAATGGCCATAAGGAAGCCGTCGAAACGATCGAGAAAACCGCCGTGTCCGGGGAGTATGGTCCCGCTGTCTTTTATGCCCAGACTGCGTTTCAGCTGCGACTCAATAAGATCGCCCAGGGTTGAGAATACACCAATGACCAGTCCCATACCCGCGTAATACAGAGGTGAACCATTCAGAATGAATTTGCCGTACGGTGCTGCCAGCAGCATGCACAAAGCCACGCCTCCAAGGGTTCCTTCCCAGGTCTTTTTGGGTGATATGCGCTCGAAAAATTTCGTACGGCCAAAACTTACACCGGAAATGTACGCTCCGGTATCGTTCACCCATACCAGCGCAAACAACAGTAATACAGCTCCGGGCATGAACGGTTGGGTGTAACGGGATGCCAAAAGTAAAAAACTACTCATGGGAATGCTGATATATACCCAACCCAGAAATCCCAGCCCCAGCTGGTTAAAGGGCCTTTCAGAAACATACTGAAGCTGCAGGAAGAAGCCAAGAAATAAAATGAACAACAGGGCTCCGGTGATCACGGGTGATACCGTAAGTCCCAGAAAATTCACACCCACCACATAGAGCATGGGTAGCAAACCCGACAGACACCTATACCCTTTAAAAAACGTTTGCTCGGGCAACAGGGTGAGAGTATAAAACTCCCACAGGCAACAGGCACCAATGATCACTCCCAGCAGGGCCATGGTAAGCGGATGAATAAACAAGCCCGCAACGATCACGGCAACAAAAACGATCCCGGTGAGGGTACGGGTCTGGAAATTTTTATCCTGTAGTAACGACATATACTTTGATCACGAAGTGGAGGCAAACATACCAATAATTTCAGTGCCGGCACATCGTTGCAAACTTTACCGGGAAAGCATGAGGCGGTCTTTTTAAGCGGTCGTTCCGTGTATCCTGCTATCAGCTCTGATACCTTATTTTCTCGTAGAGGGCAAGCAGTGAATGCAACAGTGCCGCCGGTGAGGTGAGTATCTGATAATGATTCTGCCCGAACATCTGTGGCAAATAATACTTTGCTTCGGCTTCTATGGCCAGCGCATACGAATGAATATGTTTTTTATTGAGTTCCATAAGCGCCTGTTTCACATCCTGAATACCGTACCGGCCTTCATACCGGTCAAAATCATTCGGCTTGCCATCGGAGATGAGAATGACCCACTTGTTCTTGGTCTGCCGCTGTGCCATCAACGCACCTGAATGACGAAGTGCGGCACCGATCCGTGTGTATCCCTGGGGTTCCGCAGCGCCGATCTTGAATTTTGATTGGTTCCATGTCTCATCAAAATCCTTAAGCATGGCATAGGTAGTATGGTTTCGTGTACGGGAAAAAAATCCGGTGATCGCGAAGTCGATGCCGAACTCATTCATTATTTCGCCAAAGAGGATCGCCACTTCCTTTTCAACATCAATAACACGGTTCCCTTTTGCATAGGCATCGGATGACAGACTCAGGTCGAGAAGTAAAAGAATCGACAGGTCTTTTTCTTTCTTGCGGTTTGCTATGTATATCTTCTCCGAAGGGGTGTGCCCGCTGTGAACATCCGTGTACAGATCGGTTATGGCATCGAGGTCAAAAGCATCGCCCTGGGTTTGACGCACCTGCTGCAACTGCTTGTTGTTCACGTTGGCCAGCATCTTTCGCAAGCCGTTGAGTATAACCGCATTTTTACGAATGGTATTAGTATAGTATGCGGAATCGGCTTCCGACCGGGCCACCGGAAAAACCTTACAAAACTGTTCTTTGTACCGGCCTTTTGTGCAATCCCATTCATCGTAGTATATAAATTGATCCTGTGCTTTCAAGTCCCGGCTTTCCGATACTATGGCATTCTCAATAAAATCTGCCTGATACACCGAATGCGCCATATCATCCGTTCTCACGGTAAATTTCATCCGCAATTCTTCCAGGGCTTTTTCATGATCCTTCAAATCATCATCCCCGTCAAAATCCCTCCATACCCCGTCGAACTCATCGGCCGTATCCACCTTCTCAAAGTTGTGTGTCAACACATAGTCTTCCTGTTGTTTTTTGTCAACTTCAATACTTTTTATTTCTTCCACCGCCCGTGCCTTCAGAGTTGTTCCTGCATTCTTATCGGGCAATACCGTTCCGGGTGAGGGAATATCCCCCTTTTGCGTTCCTTCACTATCTACTGTCTGCATCATCCATTTCCCGTAAAGCCACGTGGTATCGGCCGTCGTATTCTTATCCCGAACCTGTTCCAGTTGTTCCAGAAAATGATGGTGCCAGGTACGGGTTAACGGGAACTCATCAAACAACACCTGCAGCACCTGTGGGGCCGATTCCTTTGCCTTTTGCTGCGCTTCCGCTGTACCGATCTCATGCAGCCACTCATGGTTTATGCGCAGCTTTTGCTGCACCGACAAATACAGCAACCGGAACAAATAAAAATTGTAGTTGCTTTCTTTTAGGGTGAACAGCGAACAACGGGAGGGCAAAAAGAATGCGTTGTTTTTATACCCGCCTTCGCGTTCTGAAATAAAAATATCAATGGCTTCACCGGTAACGGCCCGGCCCATGATGGTGAGTTTTTCCTTTATATCGCTGAGCTGAACTACCCGGTCTTCTTCATCCCGCTTTTTTTGTTGCAGGCCTTTGAAGTAATTGGAAACTTTCGCAAACAGAAACTCATCCAGGCCATGAACTATATCATTAACTGGACATAAATCGGTGAGTGCTTCCAGTATTTGTGGTTCGTCGGTAAGAGGCTCCACCACAGCTGTTTTAACCGCCAGCCTCCGGGGCAGTCCGGTATGGATTAACTTGCCGGCATCCACCAGGAGCCGGGTGGAAACCGTCTCGGTCAGTCCCAGTTCCGTGAGGTTCCGGATCTTGTTTCCAATGGCCACAAGTTTTCTGGCATCATCGGCACCAACACCGGTTTCCGCTACTATAATTTCAGCTTCCACCGTTGCCTCCGGATATGCAAACGTCATGGCTATAAAGCGCTGCCGTGTGGATGGCTTTAGTTCCTTAAATCCTTTCTGATATCCCGGATTATACGAGGCCACCAGCATAAAATCTTCATGGGCCTTACAGGTGATTCCCAGCTTGTCGATATACAACTCGCGCCGGTGGTCGGTAAGGGAATGTATTGCTACAATTACATCCGGCCGGGCTTCTGCAATTTCATCCAGATATATTATGGCACCACTCTTCACCGCCACTGAAAGCGGTCCATCGATCCATATCGTTTCCGCACCTTTAATAATGTAACGTCCGATCAAATCGGTTGACGATGTTTCTTCATGGCAACTGATGGTGATGATCTTTTTATTCAATGTATACGCCATGTACTCAACAAAGCGCGACTTCCCTGTTCCTGTGGGTCCTTTAATAAGCAACGGCAACTGATTGCGGAAGGCATGCTGAAATACATCCACTTCTTTCCCGGTGGCTTTGTAATAGGGCTTTTTTCCGGTTGCTTCCATAACTTCTTCTGTACTGCTCATGTGGTAAATTTATTGTTATACGTTGGTGCTTGTGCCCTCCCCCTGACAATACCGTTGATGGTGCGGGTTGAGAAAATACAGGAAGTGATTTGCTTCGGCTCATCACTTCCTGTATGTTGATCCGTTACGGTTACATATACGGGCCATTATTAAAACTGCCCTGTGTAGGTGTCACCGTTGGAAGAGGTTTATGCATTCGTTGTTTCAAGTGCTTCATCGGTAGGTTGTCCGTACCGCACAAATTCAATGATGTAGGCAATGATACCGCTGGTGAATAAGGTGGCACATACTACCAGTACAAAAAAGTGCGGCTGTATCTCCTTCTGAACATCTCCGAAATCCATGCCCACTTTACGTTCCAGATACACTTGCGCTACCCCGGCCACCCCAAAAGCCACCGTCATACCCAGCATCCCGATATTGGAAAGCCAGAAAGCCAGCAAGCCGGTAGTGGTATCGAACAGCTTACGGCCGGTCATATTCGGTAATGTATAACTTATAATGGCAAGTACGATCATGGCATAGGCTCCCCAGAAAGCCAGATGTCCGTGCATGGCTGTCACCAGCGTTCCGTGGGTATACATATTCACCTGGGGCAGCGTGTGCGCCAAACCAAGCAATCCGGCACCCATAAACGAAACGATGGCGGTACCAAGTGTCCAGCTAAGGGCAATTTTATTGGGATGCCGTTTCTCTCCTTTCCGGTACATGGAAATAGCGAAAAGGGCCATGCCCAGAAATGCGAGAGGCTCCATGGCCGAAAAGATTCCGCCAATGATCAGCCAGGTTTTTCCGGCACCTATATAATAGTAATGATGGCCTGTACCCAGAATACCTGAAATAAACGTGAGCCCCACAATAACATACAGCCATTTTTCAATTACCTCACGGTCGACACCGGTAATTTTAATAAGCAGGAAAGCCAGAATACCTCCCATAATAAGTTCCCATACACCTTCTACCCACAGATGCACTACCCACCAGCGGAAGAATGAATCCATCGTCTGGTTATCAAACCAGATCATGCCCGGCAGATACAACAAGGCCGCAAATACCAGCCCCATGGTCAACACCATGGATGTGGTGGTACGTTTCTTTCCTTTGAATAAGGTAGCCACGATGAGCCCC
>JBGAVF010000043.1:0-16165 GCA_044228315.1 Bacteroidia bacterium
ATTCGTTCCGTAACACCGGTAACATAGTTGCATTCCAATACACGACATCCGTACATGGGTGACTTATTCGCAATGGGCAACATCATAATGTTGACATCCTTCGAGGTATCGTAAATGAAAAAACTCCCGATTAATGCCACGATCACCAGCGCCCCCACCAGCACAAAGCCGCATAATCCGAGCGGATGCCGGATCCATCTGATAAAAAGTTCGGAAGGTTTCATGAATCGATACGTGCAAACCTACTATAAAAATCGTTGCAACGCCTCAGCAAAAGGAATTGTGTTTCATCAGCCCTTCTTTGGTGGCCAGAAAATGAAACTGATGCATCTTATCAAAATCGTAGAACGCCGTGCTCACATATTCCTGCTTCTCTTCACTCCAGGCCATAACCTGCACCAGTCGCTGTTTTATCATCTGACGCAGACATTCTGCTATTACCGGAATGCGTTTTTCCGAAACCTCTTTTACAATGGTTTCGAAGGGCTCCACAAAATAAATGGCATCCAGTATTTCGAATTCAAGTTCGCTCATACAGTTGCAAAGCAATGAAAAAAATGAAACTTATTTGGCAAGAATTTCAGCAATATGCAGGCATTGTATCTCCCGATGCTGCTTTTTAGCATAGGCTTCCAGATGCAACAGGCAACTGTAGTCGGTACTGATGAGCACCTCTGCACCGGTATCCATGGCATTATTTATTTTCTGTTCTCCCATGGCCACGGAAATGGGTTCGTACTTTACGGCAAACGTACCGCCGAATCCGCAACAAACGGTATTGTCTTTTAATTCCACCAGTTCCAGCCCTTTTACATGGGAAAGCAGTTTGCGGGGTTGCGAATGAATGTTGCATTCACGCAAGGCACTGCATGAATCGTGATATGTGGCTTTGGCCTCAAAGGTGGCGCCTACATCCTCAATCTTGAGAATATCAACCAGGAACTCCGAAAGCTCAACAACGTTTTTCTGAACATTTCTGCATTCATTATGCAGGGCGGAATTATGAAAGAGGTGCGAGAATCCGTTACGTACCATGCCTGAGCAGGAGGCCGACGGCGTAACGATATACTGTTCTCCCGAAAACTCTTTAATAAATTTCTGACCCACCACCTTGGCTTCTTCCCAATAGCCTGCGTTGTAAGCCGGCTGTCCGCAGCATGTTTGCTTGCTGTTGTACATCACCTCTACCCCGGCACGCTCCAATACCTTTATCATATCAAAAGCAATGGAAGGCTTCAACTGATCGATAAAACACGGAATAAATAATTCTACTTTCAATGCGAACGGTTTCAGGGTGTACCTACGGGCAAATTTACATTTATTGAAAGGGGTTGAACGATAAAATATGAACCTACTTTCCACAGCCTTTTCCTGACTTCCAGGCTAGCATGGATTTAAGCATGACCGTTCATTTTCTGCCCCTGTTATTAAACTGTATTTTTGCCGGATGAAAATTTACACACGAACCGGTGATGCCGGAGAAACCTCCCTCATTGGAGGTACACGGGTACCGAAACATCATATTAAAATTGAAGCCTATGGTACCGTGGATGAACTGAACAGCTATCTCGGGCTGCTTCGCGACAGCTTTGATGACGAACCTTCACGGAGCACCTTATATCAGATCCAGAATACCCTTTTTGTTATTGGCTCCCATCTGGCTGAAGACAAGTCGAAGTCGTCGATGCAATTGCCTCCGTTGGATGAACACGGTGCCACCCTGCTTGAAAATGAAATTGATGCCATGAACACGGTACTGCCGGAACTGAAATTTTTCATTCTGCCCGGCGGGCATCCGGTGGCTTCCCATGCCCATATTGCCCGTTGTGTATGCCGCCGTGCCGAGCGATGCGTAACCCATCTCTCCGAAACGGAAACCATTGATGATGGACTTATTAAGTATCTGAACCGGCTCAGCGACTACCTCTTCACACTGGCCCGGTACATTGCATTCAAAAAAGGTGCGGAGGAAGTGAAGTGGGTGGTGCGGTAGGGATACTCCTGATTTCATCCGGAACCATAGTTCTGCACTTTTTGTACAGAACCTTATAAAAACCAAAAGGGCATGCTTCCTAAAAAGCATGCCCTCCGGACCTATCTATCAACCTTTAAACCTAAGGTTCTAACAAATGAATTACAGATACGTTTTCAGGATTTTGCTGCGCGACGATTTACGTAACCGTTTTAACGCATTTTCCTTGATCTGACGTACCCGTTCGCGGGTCAGCCCCACCTTTTCCGAGATATCTTCCAGGCTGTAAGGCGGATTGCCGTCCAGGCCGTAAAAATATTTCAGAATGTCTTTTTCTTTTTCAGATAACGAACTCAGGCTGATATTTATTTCACGTTTCAGCGACTCATCCAACAAATGATCATCAGGGTTCGGTTCATCGTTTTGTCCCAATACCGCCAGCAGGGAGTTGCTGTCTTCACTGTCGGATAAAGGAGCATCCAGACTCATGGCCTTTCCGCTGGTTTTCAGTACCGTTTCCACTTCTTCCAGGCTCATCTCCGATTTTTCAGCGATCTCAGCCGGTGTTGGCTCTCTTTCCAGTTTCTGTTCAAGTTCGGCATAAATCTGCATTACCTTGCTCAAACTGCCCACTTTATTAAGTGGCAAACGAACTATACGGGCCTGATCGGCGATAGCCTGAAGAATGCTTTGACGGATCCACCAAACGGCATAACTGATAAATTTAAAACCCCGGGTTTCGTCGAAACGCTTGGCGGCTTTTATAAGTCCCAGATTACCCTCGTTGATGAGGTCGCCCAAGGTGAGTCCCTGATTCTGATATTGCTTGGATACCGAAACCACAAAACGCAGGTTGGCATTAACAAGACGTTCAAGGGCGGCCTGATCGCCTTCCCGTATGCGCT
Organism: Bacteroidia bacterium; assembly: GCA_044228315.1. Lineage (GTDB taxonomy): Bacteria > Bacteroidota > Bacteroidia > UKL13-3 > UKL13-3 > CAINMV01. The sequence continues at coordinate 2,878 of JBGAVF010000043.1, forward strand.
GGGCAAGTTCTACCTCCTCTTCGGCATTGATCATCGGTACCCGGCTTATATCGCTGAGGTATTTATCGAGTGATTTATTTTCGCGGTTGGTAAACTGGCGGCTGATTTTTAGTTGTCTCATGGATTGTGCTGAATCTAATATTAAACGATTGAAAAATTAATTAGTTGCATCCGAACATGTTAAGAATCCATATTTCAGATGATAAAGAAATGAAAAATGCTGTAATGGTAACGTCAAATAATAGTCAAATTGAAGTGGGTAAGATGATGACTTCCCGGTTTGCCTAAGCAACTGCCTATTTTTGAAAACACAATCCCAGCGGGGATTTTTTCATTTGACCCACTAAAAGCAAAAAATATGCCGCCAAAGCATTTTAGGCTAATTTGGCCAGAAATAACTCAATTTATTGATGATTCGCAGGTAAAACCGATAAAAATCACCGGAATTGAATAATTCTGCCATTCCCCAGTCAACCGCTTTCCGGCGTATTTGTCTACAATTTCCATCAAAAATATACACGAAGTGGACAGCCCCGTGAGCCGCGATTCCGGTATCAACTTCATTTCATTTATAAAAAACTACATGTGAAAAACGGCAAACGGAAGATGACGGGGGACAGAATTCCGTATCTATTTTTTTCGCTTAATAACAGGATGTCAGGCATTTTCAGCAGGCTTTACCATTGCTATTTTAATAAAATAATGTAGGTTTGCACGAGGTTAAAATCACATCCTATTTTGTATGAATAAAGTAACAGATATCCCGGTAAAAGATTTACCGAACCCGTTTGAGAGTATGATGGAGCGCTTTAATAAAGCAGCTAAAATTTTAGGTCTTGACGACAATACCATCTCCGTATTACAGTCACCTAAAAAAATTGTAATGGTAAATCTGCCGGTTACTATGGACAATGGAACGGTACAGGTTTTTGAAGGATACCGTGTGGTTCACAGTGATATTGTAGGCCCGAGTAAAGGAGGTATCCGTTACAGTATGGATGTGAACCTCGATGAAGTGAAAGCACTGGCTGCCTGGATGACCTGGAAATGTGCCGTGGTGGATATTCCATACGGGGGTGCCAAAGGGGGGATTAAATGCGACCCGCGCAGCATGAGCAAGGGAGAACTGGAACGTATGACCCGTGCCTACACCGCCGCCATGAGCGATGTATTTGGTCCCGACAAAGACATTCCGGCACCGGATATGAATACCAGTCAGCAGGAAATGGCCTGGCTTATGGATGAATACAGCAAGATCAAAGGCGTGGAATCACCGGCCGTAGTAACCGGGAAACCCCTTGTTCTGGGTGGATCACTGGGCCGTGTGGAAGCCACCGGTCGCGGTGTAATGGTAACCTGCCGTGCCGCCTTGGGCAAACTCGGCATCAACCCGAAAGGGGCTACCTGTGCCGTACAGGGTTTTGGAAATGTAGGATCCATTTCAGCCAAGCTAATCGCTACGCAGGGACTGAAAATAGTGGCCGTGAGCGATGTTACCGGCGGATATTATAATGCTGACGGTTTTGATATCGATGCCCTCATCGAATTCAGAAACAATAACAAAGGTACCCTGGAAGGACTGAAAAACGCGTCAAAGATCAGCAATGCCGAATTGCTTGAACTGCCCGTAGACGTACTGGTTCCGGCTGCTATGGAGGATCAGATCACCAAAGATAACGCGGCGAATATTAAAGCAAAACTGATTGTGGAAGGCGCCAACGGACCTACCAATGCCAACGCCGACCAGATACTTTTTGATAAAAAGATCATGATCGTTCCGGATATCCTGGCCAATGCCGGTGGGGTTACCGTTTCCTATTTCGAGTGGGTTCAAAACCGTCTGGGCTATTTCTGGACCGAAGAACGCGTAAACCGTCGTGCCGACCGTGTGATGAAGCAGGCCTTTGAACGTGTGTATGCAGCAGCACAACAGCACGCCATCCCAATGCGTATTGCAGCATATGTGGTGGCCATGGATAAGGTAGCCCAAACCATGAAGTTCAGAGGAAAGTTCTAAGAGCATACCCTCTACTCTATGGCCCGTTGAAAACCGAACCCGGGTTTATTCATGTTTGTGAGTCTTCTTATGACTTTAATACTATATTGCATTTTCAACTTCCGAACGTAATTTATGCAACGGTATAAAAGCCTCAGTTTATTTGTCATCTTCTTTATAGGCATCGTTTGCTTCTGGATTATTGCCAACCGGCAGATTTACCGGAGACCTCAGGGAGTGATCATCCACGACATCAATTACTATTACAGCTACCTGCCGGCTGCATTTATCGAGCATGACGTAACGCTCAGATTTCTCGACGATACCACACGAAAAGACCTGGCCGGACGTTACTGGCACCTCGACGCACCCAACGGAGGACGGGTTTTCAAAATGAGTATGGGCATGAGTTTCCTGTACTCACCCTTCTTTTTTGCCGGCCATGCTTATGCGCATCTCCGTGGTAAACCAACCGACGGGTTCAGCTCGCCATACCAGTTCTTTATGAGCATCAGCGGATTATGCTATATGCTGCTCGGACTCTGGTTCCTGCGAAAAATACTGCTCATGTATTTCAGCGAACAGGTTACATCAATCGTGTTGCTCGCTTTGGGGCTGGGAACCAACCTGTACTTTTATAGTGTGCATGAAGGGCCTATGAGTCATGCAGGAAACTTCTTTCTGTTCAGCCTTATTCTATACCTTACCATTCAATGGCACAAAGCAGCCACCTGGCGCCGAAGCATTCTTCTGGGTCTGAGCCTTGGGTTGGTAACCCTTATCAGACCTACCAACATTCTGATAACACTGGTTCCGGTGGTTTATAATTGCTACAGCATTTACTCGGTACGGGGCAAGTGGCAATGGATGCTGACCTATTACGGAAAACTGATATGCATTGGCATTTGTTTTCTCCTTCCATGGATCCCCCAGCTGCTTTACTGGAAAATGGTTACCGGAGATTGGTTCTATTATTCCTACGGACGGGAATCGTTTTATTTTGCCCGTCCATATATACTTGAAACGCTTTTCAGTTTCCGCAAGGGCCTGTTTATTTATACACCGGTAATGCTTTTCGCCTTCGCCGGACTTTTCCTGTTACGCAGGCGACTTCCCCAATTTTCGTCTGCCTTGTGGCTTTTTACGGCGCTGAATATATATGTGATCAGCAGCTGGTGGTGCTGGTGGTATGGCGGTTCCTTCGGAATGCGCGCTTATATAGAAATGTTTGCGCTGTGGTCAATCCCTTTTGCTGTATTGGTAGAAAAAATACTGAAGTATAAATTCCCGGCCCGTGCCGTTTCGCTTGGCATAATTGCCTTCTTTATCTGTTTTAATATTATGCAGAGCCGCCAGTACTGGAATGGCTGCATTCACTGGGACGGGATGAATTACAAATTATACAAAGCCGAATTGTTCCGACTGGGATGTGCCCCGGACTACGATTCGCTGATATTGCCACCCGACTATGAAAAAGCCATGAAAGGCGAACGGGAATATCATTGGGAATAGCCCCTCCATGAAAATTTATTAACGTGAAGAATTTTATGATGCCTTAACGGTACCATAGCTCTCGATCATGCCGTCTTTAAGTCGGATGATGCGGCGTGCAAAATGCGCAATATCTTCTTCGTGGGTAACCAGAATGATGGTATTCCCTTTTTTGTATAGCTCTTCAAATAACTGCATTATCTCTACTGAGGTCTTCGAGTCGAGGTTACCTGTGGGCTCATCGGCAAGTAAAATGGAAGGGTTGTTCACCAGGGCCCTTGCAACGGCTACACGCTGCCTCTGCCCCCCCGAAAGTTCATTGGGCTTATGCATCATACGGTCGCCCAGCCCTACATCCTTCAAAGCCGTGGCGGCCAGTGCATCGCGCTCCGATTTTTTAAAGCCCGCGTAAATAAGAGGCAAGGCCACATTATCAAGCGCCGTTTGCCGGGGCATCAAATTGAATGTCTGGAACACAAAACCAATTTCTTTATTACGAATACCGGCCAGCTCGTGATCGCTCATGCTGCTCACATCACTTCCATTCAGGATGTATTGGCCTGAGGTGGGTGAATCGAGGCAACCAATAAGGTTCATCAGTGTACTTTTTCCGGAACCGGAAGGCCCCATCAAAGCCACATATTCCCCTTTTTCAATGGTTAAGTCAATGCCCTTTAATACTTTGAGCACTTCTTTTCCCATAATATATTCCTTGGTTATTGCTTTCAGATTGATGAGAGATGACATAGGTTCACTGTTTAGTTCGGGGTTGTTATTTTGTTGTTTTTTCAAGTAACATCTCTATGAATTTTTCAATTCTCCGGATACGTGTTTCCTCCTTTTTTGCGCTTTCAATCCAGGTAACATATTCACGACGGTGCGTATAGCTAAGTTTTTCATAAACGCTTTCTGCCTCTTTATATTTTCTCAGGGCTTTCAAAGCATCCTCCGGAAGAACTACGATACGCTCTTCTGTGTCTTTCCGAAGGGTCACTTCAACCCGGTCACCCGGTTGCTTCCCGATCTTCCCCCGGATCGCCTTCAGTATGGGCATCATAGGCCCGGCTCCCATATTGGCGATACTTCCCCGGTAAGGTTCTCCGTCAAAGGTAGCAATAACTTTCACGTGCGATGATTTACCAAAATGTATTTTCGGATCGAAAGGGAGCAGCACATAGGCCCCTCCTCCACCGGTTGCCTCAATTACTGCGGTAAAAGTGATGGTTTCGCTCACAGAGAATACATTAAAAAAAAATGGGCTCACTGACCTGTTCAGGTCGCTGCAGGCTTAGTCGATCGTCCAGGTTTCACGTCCGCGAAGCAGGGTATCAAGGTTCCCTTTCGACTTGGCGGTTGCAACCTGAATCTGTTCGTTGAGCATATCCTCATACACCGGACGGTCTTCACGGTAAAATACGCCAAACGGACGAGGCAAATGATTTTCATGGGCCGGATTGTCGAAGAAGCGGGTAAGGATCATGGCTTTCACACGGTCGGTTTCATCGTGGATCCAGAGGTCGTTCGCGCTGGCCCCTCCTGAAATGTCAACGATCACCGGTTTAAAGCCATCCAGGCGGATACCTTTATCTCCGTTTTCGCCAAAAATGAGGGGTTTGCCATGTTCCACCATAATGGTTTCCATTTTTTTCGATCCCTTCTCGGTGAAAATTTCAAAGGCCCCATCATTAAATACATTACAGTTCTGATAAATTTCTACCAGGCTGGTTCCCTTGTGTTCGTAGGCACTTTTCAGTACCGATTGCAGATGTTTCGGGTCGCGGTCCATGCTGCGGGCCACAAAAGTGGCATCGGCACCCATACATAAGGCCGCCGGATTGAACGGATGGTCAATAGATCCCATCGGCGTTGATTTTGTGATCTTTCCTTCCTCTGAAGTAGGTGAGTACTGACCCTTGGTTAAGCCGTAGATCTGATTATTGAAGAGAAGTACATTGATATCACGATTGCGTCGCAGCAGGTGAATGAAATGACCGGCACCGATACTGAGAGAGTCTCCGTCGCCGGTAACCACCCATACACTCAGGTCGGGGCGCGACATTTTTAATCCGGAGGCTACAGCTGTGGCACGGCCGTGGATACTGTGCATACCATACGTTTCCATATAATACGGGAAACGAGAGGAGCAGCCGATACCACTTACAAAAACGAATTCTTCTTTCGGGCGCCCGAAGTCAGGCAAAACGGTTTGCACTTGTTTCAGGATACTGTAATCGCCGCATCCCGGACACCAGCGCACTTCCTGATCGGTTACCAGATCTTTGCTGGTAAATGTTTTTGAAACGGTTAACGGCATTTATTTTTCTTGTGTTGTAATGATGAATTCTAAATACAATTCCTCATAAAATCTGACCGAAAATGCATTTCCGGGCTTTATCCGCAAAAATAATCAAATTTGATCAAGGAAAATCTAACGCAGGTCAAATCTTTTCACCCCGGCCTGGCTATTTTCAGGGTATTCTCGGCCGGAATGATGGGGCATGAATAATTTTCGCTATAGGCACAATCGGGGTTATAGGCATAATTGAAATCGAGTGTGATCAGGGAGTCTTTGGGAATGGGTACATCCAGATAACGACCGGCCCCATATGTTTCGTTCCCATTGGTAGCATCGCGGAAAGGAATAAAAAGGGTGGCATCCTGCTTGTGTTCCTCTTCCTGCTGCACACTCATATAAATGTTCAAATGACAACTATCGTCGTGAATTTTAAAATGGGCCTTGCCCCAGATATAAAACGGATACTTCCGGTTAAGGGTATGCGGAATATCAATCACCGGCTTTTCGGCATACTTTTCCACCCGTGCATTAACAACATAGGTCTTGTCAGGCTCGAAATAGCTCAGTCCCTTAAAATCCTTAATGGATGCATCGCTCAACGGCGACATTTTCGGATCGGCAAAAAACACATCGATAGCATTCCGGTGCTCCTGAAGACTCTCTTCGTATCCCTTATCCCTTTTACAGCTATAATGCAAAACCGGGATCAACAAGAAGAGAAAAATACTCCGGCGTACCATGGGCTGGATGAATTACTTCACACTTTTCTCATAGGATTGAAACACATCAATGAGTGTGCTGTTCCGGTGTACCACACCCACAACAGTGCAGTTGTTTTCGTTCCACCCGGCCGGAAGTGTGTATTTGAATACCTTTATAATCACCCGCTTGGGCTCCAGCAGCACCGTGGATGAATTAAGCTTATACCCGGTTCGCGGGGTTATAAGCCTCCGGAGGATGTGATTCTGCTCATAATTGTCGTCGGCACCCGTTAAGGTACTTTGTTTGGCAATGATCTTGTTTTCACACACGGCCAGGGTAAGGTATGCATCATCGGTTACAGCGGCCGTACACTCTACTTTTGTCACCACCGTTACTTCACGTGTTGTGGCGTTATAGGTATTGGTGAACTCCAGATTCACCGGTGTGGTTTTCGAGAGTTGCTGGTTCACATATCCGTCCCATTTGGTATCATCCGTGTAGCGGTTGGCTTCACCACTATACAGCACGCGGTCAACGGCTCCTTTCGGAAGTTGTCCCGGGTTTCCTAAAAGCTGGGTAAAAATATAATCGGAGCCAGAGTCACGGAAGTCGAAATTAATGCTCCATGGGTTGGTGAAGGTTGGCACCTGATAGGAATGCAGGGCCATGATCACAACGCGACCCGGATGAGCGGTCTGAATGGTTTTAGCCACATCATGGGAAGCCGGACAATTCGGGCAGCGCACCCCAGTTAAATCTTCGAGCAGCACCACGTGAGGCTGGGCAGTCGCCACCGCCGATGCCATGAATGTAGTATCGCCCTGCAGTGTGGAAGTAGGTGTGAAGTCAATATTCGGTGCGTCTTCCTTGCAGGAAGCGATCATCAGAAGCACAAAGAAAACAACAAGATACTTTTTCATTGAAAATACTGTTTTATTAGAAGGTCGTGGATATAGTTAGTTTAACCCCGTTAAAAGCGGGCTCGTACCGGCAAATACCTCCGTTACAGTTAAATCCGGCCAGCTGTTTTACATAGGCCAGAGCTACCCGGGTAGCTTCTTCGCTGTAGGCGGCAAACAAGGTATAGTAGTGTATTTTTTCATTGCCCGAACGGGGGATGATATTTACCATATCACCGGCCGAGAAACTCCAGTGCGGTGAAATATTGAAGTCGGCCATGATATTCACAAAACTTCCTGAATCCTGTTTGGTGCTCAGGTACTGGGCTTCCACACGCAAGGATTTATGGTCACTGATATCATAATTCAGTTCGGCAAAAGGGGTGAATGTTTTCACATTCAGCGCTTCCGGTTCACCCTGCAACACTGCCTGATTGAAGAATACGGTTTGCACTCCGCCGAGCAATTTAAAATGATCGTTGAACGTATGCAACCAGTCAAAATATACTTCGCGGAACAGTAATTCATTGTTGATACCGGTTACATAACTTCCGTTCAGGGTCATCGAATTTTTTTCGTTGTGTGAATAGGTAATGTCTGCCTGCAACGTCTGTTCATTATTGAATTGGGTTACGGCATTATACCGGGCCATGAGGCGGTAGGTATTCTGACGCGTGATGGAAGGCAGGTAATTCACCAGACCGTTCAGTCCCTTTTCCAGGGGTGCGGTACGGAATTCAAAATTATTCAGTTTTCGGTATTGCAGGTTAACACCGATGCCCCGCTTGCCCATATGCGAATAGCCCAGTGCGGCCTGAATAAAATCACCGGCTTTAAGCACCAGAGCCGTGTTTGACTCGTTCCGGATCATATCGGGTGTTTTATGCGCATATTCTGCCGAAAAGTTTATATCGTGAATGGTGGTGTTGGTGTATACCTGATAAGCAAACTCATTGTACTTGGGAACGAATCGGTTTTCAAGCGGATAGGCATTGATATTATCCACGATGCCGCTCATGGTTTGCTTGTCGAGGGTACGGTTTACCAAAGAGGCTCCCAGTGTGGCGTTGATCCGCTCTTTTACAGGAAAATTTTTCTCCACATTAACGCCTTTAAGAATTGGATCCCAGGTGCTGAAACGGTATTTCTGTTTACCGCTCAGTACTTTTATGGATAGGTTATCGTTCGGACGGTAAATAACACGGGCACCGGTGAGTGCATTATCGATACCTATAAATGGTTCCCAGAACGCCCGGAAAATACTACCGGTACCGAACTGGTCGTAAATGCTTCCCACGGTGAAATCGAACTTGGCCACCGACTTATTCAACTGCCAGAAACCAATACCATTATTCGTATACGGTTCATTTGGGGTAAGCAGGTTGCTGTTATGATACATGTCGTAACGAATGGATGCATTGATAAAGGAACTGTTGTAATTACCGGTAAACCACCCTTCCACAGCACTCAGTGCCTGCGTATATAAAGGTGTAGTGGCACCGATTTTATTATTCCGGACAAAGCCATTGGCATTGGCATAAAAACTTCCCGAGAAAACGCCGGAGTTGCCCGATGGGGCATTCTCCTGTGCGATGGCTGATAAACCCAGCAGGGTGATAAGCAGGAACAGGTAGGTGTGCTTCATGTGAAAGTTCAAAGTAAAGTAAAAAAAGACGATTCCGCAAAGAAAAGCAGGCAGCTATAGCTTGGCTGTGGCAATTGTGGCAATGCTTACGGTCACCCCTTCAATATTTAACAATTTTACGGCACATGCTTCCAGTGTAGCACCGGTTGTAAGTACATCGTCGGTAAGCAGTACATGCTTGTTCCGCAGCCATTCCGATTTTTCAGGATGCAGAGAAAATACCTCCTTTACATTATCCCATCGTTCGGTGCGGTTTTTATGGGTTTGGGTTGCTGTGGGTGTATGCCGCAGAAGGATATCGGTATTTACCGGCTTATGCAATTGCAGGGCAAGTCCTTTGGCAAAAACTTCGCTTTGATTGTACCCGCGTTTTCGTTGCTTTGACGGATGCAGCGGCACCGGAATAATTATATCAACCGAGGCAAAGGCATGGTCATCTTTCAATGTTTGAGCATACCATGATCCTATGAACTCTCCCAGCTCGGGCACCTTACGGTATTTAAGCGCATGTAACAGATGCTGTACCATCCCGTTCTTGGTGAAGAAAAGAAATGAGGCGGCCTGTTCTATCCGAACGCGTCCCCAGAAGATGCGTTCAATACTGTTGTTCTGAATGCGATGATAATTGGTTACCGGCAGGTTTCGTGTGCAGTGCAGGCAAAGCCAGTTCTCAGTGGGTGAAAGATCGGTTCCGCAACCATAACAGAGGCGCGGGAAAAAAGTCTGAACAAGTGCTTTAATGAATGATTTCATATGTTTTATTTTTTCAAAATTAGAAATCACCCGGAAAAAAACAAAACCTTCAATTTCTAAATAATAAAAATAAAAGGCTAAAACGCATACATCGCCGGCCTATTTTCGAAACCGATTATCTGCTATGAAAGAATCCGTTAACTGATTCAATCAGGCATCTCACAAGTAAGTTAAGCAATTTCTAACCCGTAAGGAGCCTGTAACCACAGGCTCTTTTTCGTTTCATACACCTTCCTGAAAATCATTCCGGCCTGTTGCGGTATGTATTCGTATTTTCGCAACCATCAAAGCATTCATGGAATTTGAAAAAATAAAGATTGAGAAGGCCGTTAACGAGGGCAAATGCCTTACCCGTGTGGATCAGTTTGTACTGTTCACCGAGCGCACGGTACCCGGCGACGTGGCAGATCTGGAGGTACGCAAAAAGAAAAAGAATTATGCCGATGCGCGGGTACTTCGTTTTCACGAAAGAGGCCCTGATTATATCCAGCCCTTCTGCCAGCATTTCGAGTATTGCGGCGGATGCAAATGGCAGCAGCTAACCTACAGTGCCCAGCTAAAGATGAAGCAAAGCCTGGTCACCGAATTACTGCACAACATCGGCAAGGTGGACCTGCCTGAGATCATGCCAATTCTGGGCTCGGAAAATACTACAGCGTACCGGAATAAAATTGAATACTCATTCACCCACCGGAAATGGGTTCCCGACCTGGCCCAGCTCGACACTGAAGAGCACCGTGCCGCCGGCTATCATATCTCCGGACGTTTTGATAAGGTACTGGAAATTAAAACCTGCTTCCTGCAGGACGGCCTTGGTAACGCCATTCGCGATTTTATTACCGCATTTGCACTGGAACACAATTTTACCTTTTTCAATCTTCGTGATCAAACCGGTTTTCTCCGGAACATGATACTGAGAAATACACTTTCCGGTGAGTGGATGCTCATCATCTGTTTTCATGCCGATGAACCCGAAAACCGCCTGGCCCTTCTGGAAGCAGTAAAGCAGGCATTCCCTCAAATTGTATCGTTGTGTTTTGTGATCAATGAGAAACGAAACGACACCATTACTGATCTGCCGGTGCAGGTATATAATGGCACCGGGTATCTGATGGAAAAAATGGGCTCCCTGCAATTTAAGGTGTCACCCAAAGCCTTCTTTCAGGTAAATGTGAAGCAGGCCGTGCGCCTCTACAATGCCGCAAAGGCAATGGCCGGCATTAAGCCCGCTGATATAGTATATGATTTGTACACCGGAACCGGAAGTATCGCCTGTTATATCGCATCCTCCTGCAAAAAGGTGGTAGGGTTGGAATATGTGCCCGAGGCCATTGAAGATGCAAAGGTGAATGCAGGGCTGAACAACATTCATAACACAGATTTTTTTGCCGGTGATATAAAAGATCTGCTTACCGGTGCATTCTTTGCAACCCATGGCATGCCGGATGTGGTAATTACTGATCCACCCCGCACGGGTATGCATGAAGATGTGGTGAAGCAACTGCTGCAGGCATCTCCGCGCACCATTGTGTACATCAGCTGCAATGCAGCCACCCAGGCTCGTGATTTATTTTTGTTAAAAGAAAAATATACCGTGGAAGCGGTGCAGCCGGTCGACATGTTTCCGCATACCAGCCATATTGAGAATATTGTGAAACTGGAACTTAGCGGGGAGTCGCTATAACCCCATCTTCATCATATACGATTGCAGGATAATGACTGCACTGGTGCGGTCGGTGAGTCCTTTATCTCTTCGTTTCATCTTTCCCAGACCGGCTTCGAACATGGTTTCCTTGGCTGTTTTGGTGGTAAAACGTTCATCCATCATATCCACCTTCATGCCCGGAAAGGCTTTTTTAAAGTTGCCCATAAATGCTTTCAGGGCCGGCATACTTTCGGAGTCTGATCCATCATTTTGCATCGGCTTGCCGAACACAACACACGCCACTTCCTCCTGCTGAAAATAGGTAGTAAAAAAAGCGATGGCATCTTTGGGATGCAGGGTAGTTAAGGGTGTGGCAATGATACAGAGCGGGTCGGTAACAGCAATGCCCATGCGTTTGGAGCCAAAGTCGATTGCCATGATGCGTGCCATTGGGTACAAAGATATCAATAAAAAAGCCCCCATGCGATGCATGAGGGCCTTTCGTTGAGCAGGAATTCCTGTTGTGATTAGTTGAGGTTATAGGTATACGTACCATCGCAGTTACCGGCTGCGCTCCAGTCGTATGTACCACCGGTGGTGATGCAATAGATGGTAGTGTATCCGCTGTAAACTGTTACCGAACCACTTTCGTATGGTGCAAGAGTTCCTTTGTAGTTACCATCCACATATACTTTCACATAATAACCGGTGTTGTTAGAGAAAGCGATGGTACATGAACCACGGGTTTGTGATGGTTTTGGTGTTTCCTTGTCGGTAGTAGGAACATCTGTTTTGATTTTAGGATTCGCACCGCGGGTTTTTGTTACCGGGTTTTTAGCCACATCAATTTTTTTGGCAGGTCCCTGGGCATACGAAAACGTAAACGCCATAAGGGTTACGATAAGTGATAAAAGAACTTTTTTCATGATAAAAGAGAATTTAAGGTTGAGTTTGATTTTTAAATTTTACAGTACAAGTTTATAGCTTTTTGTACATTCAGGTAAATTTTTTTTTGTAAATTAATGAAATTTACCAAAATACGGAAAGCTGTATACCATTAAACACGTAGAAAAAGTGAGATAAATACCGGATGATTTAAGGCAGATTTTGATGTATATGATTTTTTTATATCTTTGCAGCCTTTAAAAAAAGGAGCGGTAGCTCAGTTGGTAGAGCAGCAGACTGAAAATCTGCGTGTCGGCGGTTCAATTCCGCCCCACTCCACAAACCCGCAGAACAGACTTTCCAGGTTTTTCTGCGGGTTTTTTGTTTATTCAGAAATTCCGTTCTCCTTAATAAGGAATCTGAAAACTATTTATCTGTATTCTTCTTTTACTGATACGCAAAACTCGCTTCCAGTTTCCATCCTCCCGAGTCCCAGTACACATCCATCGGGTAATAGTTGCTTTGCAGGTAATTGAAATCAACGGTGACCATGTGCAAACTTTTATCATTCAGCCCCAGCTCATCGAGCCAGATGCGTAATGAAAAGAAGTCGGTTGGAAAAAAATTATCATATACCTTGTAATTGCCATTACTGATATCTCTCGGAAAAAACCACGAAACCGGATACGAGGTGATGTTGAAGATCGAACCGAACATCTGGCTCTGGTTGTTATACAGCATTTCCATATACAATGGGGTACCTTTATCGGAAAGTTGCTGATCCCCGCTGCTTATTTTAAAACGTGTAAGTAGTATACCGGTAGGTTTCGGGTATACCGTGATCTTTTGTGAGTATACCGACTGATTGCCTCCGCAACTGCTTCGCAGTGAAACTGTATATACGCCCGAAGCAAGGTAGGTGTGGTTGGGATTCGCGGTGGTAGAAGTGCTGCCGTCTCCAAAATCCCAGTAAAAG
>JBGAVF010000044.1:0-15447 GCA_044228315.1 Bacteroidia bacterium
CCAAAGCAAATTATCCTTACCGACAAGGCTCCGGCCCCTATAGGCCCCTATTCACAGGCGGTACTCATCAATAACACCCTGTACTGCAGCGGACAAATTCCGCTCGACCCGAAAACGGGTGCCATGATGCAGGGCAGCATAAAGGAAGAAACGGAGCAGGTAATGCATAATATTGCGGCCATACTCAACGCCGCCGGAATGAACTGGGACCATGTGGTGAAGGCGAGCATCTTTATTACCGACATGAACAATTTCGCCGCTATCAACGAAGTGTACGGTACGTATTTCAGTCATGAACCCCCGGCCCGTGAAACAGTACAGGTGAGCAAACTTCCCAAAGGAGCGAATGTAGAGATCAGCGTTATAGCTGTGGCTGGCTGATACGGGTTTCCGGCACCCTTTTTTTGTTCTGTAAAAAAGCGGTCCAGTCTTCTGCGATGCTGCCTTTCAGCACCCGCGGAAACTTGGTTTGTCCGCCCTCCTTTCCTCTTGTTTTCAGAAACTCGTTGAACCAGGCATTGGGGATAAGGGTAACATGCATGTGTTTTAAAGCATGCGTGCGTTCCACTTTGTAATCGTCGTTGAACTGGCACAGGTATCCGTCCAGTTCCTTGGCAATGGCCACAGGGTCCATGTCCTTGTCGGTACCCAGATACCACTCGTGTGCAAAGCCATCTTCCTTCTTACCGCCGATCACCGTGTATTCGTTGATGATGGTATTGTGATTGTCGCTCAGATACGATACCGCTTCGTTCATGTTCTCCACCGAGAGGTGTTCTCCGCACAAACTCAGGAAGTGTTTGGTGCGTCCGGTGATCTGTATCTCGTAGTTGCGCAGGGAGATGAATTTGATGGTATCCCCGATGAGGTATCGCCAGGTGCCCGATACGGTGGAGATGAGCAGGGCGTATTCTTTCCCCGGTTCAACCTCTGCCAGTGAAAGGGTTTTAGCATCGGGGCGTATGTCGAAGTTTTCGTCGAAGCAGGTGCTGTCGAACGGTACGAACTCGAAGTAGATGCCGTTGTTCAGAAACAGGCGCATGCCTTTGCTGTTGGGCTTGTTCTGATAGGCGATGAATCCTTCGGAGGCAAGATAAGTTTCAAAGAACATCACCTCTTTTCCGAACAGTTTATTCAGGCTTTTTTTATACGGTGCGATCGAAACACCACCGTGAATGTAGGCGTTGAAATTCGGCCATATATCGTGAATAGTTTTCAGCTGATAGCGGGCAATGATCTTCTCCAGGATGATCTGCACCCAGGCCGGCACACCGGCAATAGAGCCCACATCCCACTGAGGTGCTTCTTCAATGATGGCATCGATTTTTTCGGCCCACGATTTTTTGGCCAGCACATGGCTTTCCGGTTTTGAAAACTGTTCGAACCATACCGGCTGATTGCTGGTGGTGATACCGCTGAGGTCACCGCTGTACGCCACCCCGTCGTAATTCAGCGAGGTACTGCCACCGATCATGAGCGCATGTTTGGTAACGAGGTCGAGTGCTGTTTTTTTGGCACGCGACACGCTGAGGAACTGACGTACGCTGGCCCGTTTTATGGCCCGCAGCATGGTGGTGGTCACCGGAATGTATTTCGATCCTCCGTCACTGGTACCGCTGCTTAGTGCAAAATATTTTACCCGTCCCGGCCAGGTCACGTTGCGTTCACCGGCCCGTGCCCGCTCCCACCAGGGTTTGATGTCGAGGTAGGTGTGAATGGGAACCGATTCCTTGAAGCTGTTCTCCAGTTCTTTCGATAAAATGATCTTTTCAAAATCGTACTGTTTTCCGAATTCGGTAAACATGGCACGTTCGAGAAGTCGCCTCAGCACCAGCTGCTGCTGTCGGATTTTATTGGGCTGCGGAATGTTCAGCTGCTTGGTAAGCTTGAACCCCTGCTTTACGATCTGCGATAGAACACTCATTCTTACTATTTTCTTTTTTTCTTTTTTTCCTTCCCCTTCGCACCGGATTCAGCAGGGGTTTTATATTTCAAATCGTCTGCATAAATGGTATGCTCCCACAACGTTTTATTATCCCCGTCGATGCAGCGGATCAGCAGCATGCGGTTCTCGTTCAACCCCGACACAGTGAACAGGCAAAAGTTCTGTGTTACGGCAAGGGTGCCGGGAACACGCATGGGGTTATCTTTTTCAGGTGAGTTCAGTATGTTATCCACCCCGCTGGTGAGCGGTGATGAGGTGATGTCGTACAACGGGTAGGCAGCGGGCTGTGTTTTGGTGCCCGGACGATCTTTCTTAATGATCTCACTGTGATGCCGGTCGCCGGTGATGAAGATCACACCTTCTATTTTATTTTCGGTGATGAAACGGATGAGTTCGGCCCGTTCGTTTTTATACAGGTTAAAGGTTTCTTTGTCGGTATTTTCATTCAGCACCTGTCCGCCGGTACAAATGAATTTGAAAACAGCATGCGAGGTGATGAGCTCATTTTTAAGCCAGGCCATCTGCTTCGCACCCAGCTGTGTTTTTTGCGGGTTCAGGGTTTCATCGGTGCGGGCATCGTCGCGGAAGGTACGCCCGTCGAGTAAAAAGAAATCGCAATCGCTGTTCGACACTTTGGTGTAAATACCCTGTCCGTCTTCTCCGAAGGTTTTGTTGGGCCAGTAGTTGATGAAACAATCTTTGGTAACGTCCTTCATCACGTAACTGCGGCTGGCATCATCGGGTCCGAAATCGTGATCGTCCCAGATGGCGTAGTTGGGTTGTGTGGCAAAAAAGCGTTGCAGGCTTTTGTCTTTTCGTGTATGAGCATACCGGTAGCGTATGCCCGATTCGCTGCTGTAGTCGGCTTCACGCAAATACACATTGTCGCCCAGCCATATCATCATATCGGCCCGAAGTGAGGCCATGGTATTGAAAATGCCGGGGTCCTTGCCGTAGGGGGTTCCCGGACGGTCGTAGGCGCTGTCGTTGATGTAATTGCAACTGCCGGCAATGAATTTGAAGTTGGGTGCCGGTGCCCTCCACTCCCAAAGGATGCGGGTAGTGAATGCCAGGGGGTAATCGAACTTCTGTTCTTTGGCGTCGAGAAAGATGGAATAAAAATATTTCGTGCCGGGAGTCAGGTCTTTCAGGATGATCTTGCTGATACGTTCTTCAGCACAACGCTGCGGATCTTTCGGGTTTTCAAACAGTGTCACCTCCACCGTTCTTTTATCTTTTACATTGTTTTCCGGATAGTACTGAACGGATATCTTCTGGGTGCAGGCGGTCATCAGCCATATCATCGTTTCCTTGTGTTCGCAATACCCGAGTACCGGGCCTGCGCTCACCCGGGCCTGCTGGGCGCAGAGTGTGCCGGAAATAAATGCCAGCAACAAAAAAAGCACGTGTTGTGTTTTCATGGAGGGAGGGTAAAAATACAAAAAAATGAAACGATAGAAAAAACAACGGAAGCACTGCTAAAAGATTAACGCCCGGTTCAGTAAAATTTAAGGCTTGTTACCCCGGCACTCCGGCAAAGCGTTTATTCCACTTCGAAATAATCCAGGTCCTTGCCGTAACTTTCTTCCAGAAAAAATACACCGGTGACGGCAAGCACCAGCACGGCACTTCCCACAATAATAGCCGACTGCCAGATGCCCATGGAGTCGGACATATATCGCCACCATAGGGTGAACAGTACTGTAGTGCCCCGCACAAAATTAGGCACCGTGGTGGTAACGGTGGAACGTATGTTGGTACCAAACTGCTCGGAAGCTACCGTTACAAACACGGCCCAGTAACCCATGGCAATGCCCATGATGAACAGGATGAAATAAAACATGTTCGCCGAAACCCCGAAGGCTGAAAAATACATCACACAACAAATGGTCATGGCCATCATGGAAATAAGCAATGCTTTTTTTCTCGATCGCAGTTTCTGACTGATATACCCGGTGATGATACTACCCATGGAGGCCCCTATGTAATGAAACATCACGGCTTTACCTCCGCTTATCGGTTCGCTGATGGAGAAATATTCTCCGAACTCTTTTGAAAAAGTGACCAGTATGCCGATAACAAACCAAACCGGAATGCCTACAAGAATAGAGCACAGGTATTTTATAAATTTCTTTCGCTTCAGGAAAAGACTGAAAAAATTTCCCCGTTTCACGTTGTGCGATTTGATCTTGTCGAACATGCCCGACTCATGCACGTAAATACGCAGCACCAGCAGCAGCAATCCCAGCACTCCTCCGGCCCAGTAGGCTTCGCGCCATCCCCATTCCGATACCAGGTAGGCCAGTATGGCCCCGGCCACACCCACACCCGATACGATGCTGGTGCCATACGCCCTTGTTTCTTTGGTCATCACCTCCGAAACCATGGTGATGCCCACACCCAGTTCACCGGCCAGTCCGAAACCGGCAATGAGGCGCAACCACGAATACTGATCCATGGTTTGTACAAATCCGTTGGCAATGTTGGCAATGGAATAAAGAAAGATGGTAAGAAACAAGGCGGAGAGCCTTCCGAATTTATCGCCAAGAATGCCCCATACAATACCACCCAGCAGCATACCGATCATCTGCATATTGATCAGGTGAATACCGGCATCTTTAATGCCGCTGCCTTCCACACCCACAGCCTGTAAACTCGGCACCCGCACAATACTGAAAAGAATGAGGTCATAGATATCGACAAAATAGCCGAGTGCCGCCACCACCACCACAATATTGAAAGGGTTTACCGAGGCGGACACAATTTTTTTATTACTCATAGGCCGGTGTGCATCACTACCTCACAAAAGTAACAGATTTGTGCAATTAACCATGGGCAGCCTCATGGTTTTCAAATGAGGTGTCCATCGTTTTTTCAAGGCATAAAAAGAACCCTGCACAGGGGCAGGGTTCTTTTGCGATGCAGGCATCACATCATTTTATTCATAAAGGTGTTAATCCAGCTTTTGTATTTTCATCGTTTGCCTGATCTGCTGTGATGCATTTTCAAGTGTGATGATGTAGTTACCGGCAGCCAGTGAAGAAAGATCGAGCGGATAGGAAGCCGAGCCGCATACCGCGATCCGGTTCTGCACCGTGGTGACGTTTCGTCCGGCAGCATCCAGCACCGTTACGGCCAGGTCCATTTCCAGGGCCGAGCTGATCAGCAGGTTGAGCATTCCGTGTGTAGGATTGGGAAACGCATTCACCGTAAAGGCCGATTGCTGCGCCGTGATCCCTACACCACCGGTGGTGGATTGCTGAAATCCCTGACTGATGATGATGTTGGATGTGGTAGTGAAGGTAGTGGCCACCTCTCCTACAGTAGATGAAACACGTACCGTAGAGGTGGAGGTGTAGCCTCCGGCCGAACCAATTACCTGTCGTTCGGCGGTTTGTGCAAATAAATATACCGGCATAAGTGCCAGCAGGGTGAATAGTATTTTCATGCGGGGTTGTTTTTCGTTTGGTGAAAATGGAATCTTCGTTTGTTTCTCAACCGTTATTGTTTTTGTACAGTGGTTGTTTGTGGGTCGGCCGGTACCGGTTTACCCGGGTTGATGCGCATTTCTTCCGGCAATCCGAAACAATCCGGATGCAGGTACTTGCCTTTTTCGTCAACCGATTTTTCAACCTCATTTGGAATTCTGTTCTTCTGTGCAAAGGCATCATGACGGATACCGGTTACCTGCCAGCTAACTTTCATATTCGGCTTGTCGGTTTTGATCTGGAATTTATTTCCGGCAATTTCTTCCGAAACCATGGCCTGTGCAAAGGCGCCGATCACGGTGAGCTGGTATCGGAAATCCTGGTTCAGGGCTTCGAAGTAGGCCGGCATGGTTACGTTGGCTACCCCGTTGGCATCGGTAGTTACATTGCCGTTGTATATGTTCATCATATCCGGGCTTTCCACAAAACTGTGATACAGGTATTTGTTGGCCGGATCGATCGGGTCATCAATTTTAAATGAGCCACCGCCTTTCGACATGGTACCGGTACACTGAATGTTTCCGTTTGCATAAATAGCTGCATTGGTAGTTCCTGAATTGACATAAATACCGTAGTTCTGGCTAGTACCAATGGTTAATTTTACATTGCTGTAACTGGCGTTTCCCATACCCACATTTCCCTGTGTGTTATCGGCTGAAGTACACAGCAACGCATAACCACCTGAGAACTTAGTACTTCCTGCTACTTCCAGTTTACTTCCCGGAGCGGCTAAACCGATACCTACGTTTCCGTTGTTCTTCAATACGAACTGGTTGGTAACGGCTCCGTTGGCCGACAAATACAGGTCGGCTGCGGTGGTGTACAAACCTACATCGTTTCCTGCACTGTAATTCCGTTTTACACCGTGGCTCGTATTTCCAAAATACACGGCACCCATAGTTCCTGTTGGGCTGGCCACCAGAATGCTTGGATTGGCATCACGGATATCGAGGTTGGTAGTAGGGGTGGTTGTTCCAATCCCTACATAGCCTCCACTGGTGGAGAGTGTAGGAACCACTATACCGGCGGCCGGACTGGTATACCCCAGAATAACGCCATTATAACCACCTACTTCTACTTTGTCGGCTGTGCTGTTCCAGCGTGTAAGGTCGAATTTGTCGGCAGGATCGGCACGCAGGTAGATGGTGTTACCATCCATATGCATATCACCGCCAAGTTGCAGTTTATTTACCGGTGCACTGCTTACGCCAATGCCTACGTTACCGGCATTGTTATTCGTGATGTTGTTACCGGTGAGTGTCCAGCGGTTATCGAGGGAAGTAGTAGCGGACGTGGCATTCGTTGCATTGGTAGCATTGGTGGCCAGGTCTGCTGTTTTGGCGTTGAGCGCATAGGGAACGCTTACCAGTTGCTGGGCACCCAGGTCCACAAATCCACTACCGGTATTTACTTCTACCTGCAGAAAGTTGGTGGTGGTTGACCACGTGATGCCGGCAAATGTGCCGCTTACGATAGAGCCGGTTCCTACGGCATGACTTACCACACCGTATTGTGAAGTCGACAATGCTTTGGTTTCCTGATACAACACGGTACCGGTAGCCGAGCCACTGCGAACTGTAAAACGAAGATCCACCAGCTGGCTGGCAAGGATGGCGCCGGAGCCGTTGCGGATCACCGCCTGATAGTTAAAACTGGATGGTGCCTGCGCATTCAGTACCGTTGCGGTAAGAATAAGGCATACGAAGAGGAGCTTTGTAAAGAAAAATTTCATGTGATTAGTAGTTGTTTAGGGTTAAAAAACAAATATAGAGCCACATGAGGTATAAAAAATGACCAAATGCTATAAAAAAACCGGCATAGCATAATACTCCTGCTGCACAGGGACTTATAAAAAAACAGAAAGCGGAACCTACTTACTCTGCATCACAATGAACGGAACAATCATCTCTTCCATACTGATACCCCCGTGCTGGAAGGTATTGTTGTAGTAGTTGGCGTAGTAGTTATAATTGTTGGGATACGCGAAGAAATCGTTGTTGCGGCAAAAGGCATAACTGCTGCTCATATGCAGCTTGGGCAGGAAGGCCTCGTGTGGATTTTTAATTTCAAACGCTTCCTCTTTATCGAACGAAAGATTCTTCGCTGTTTTATAGCGGAGGTTGGTATTGGTGTTTTTATCACCGATGATCTTCACCGGATTGTTCACCCGAACACTACCATGGTCGGTGGTGATCACGAGCTTTACTTTTTTCTCGGCGATCTTCTTCAAGGCATCATACAAAGGTGAATGCCGGAACCAGCTCAGGGTAAGGGAACGGTAGGCCGCTTCATCATCGGCCAGCTCGCGTATCACATTCATCTCGGTGCGGGCATGCGATATAATATCCACGAAGTTGTATACGATCACATTCAGCTTGTTCTTGAACAGATTGCTGATGCTGTCGGCCAAAGATTTACCTGCATCGAAATTGGTGACCTTGGTATAACTGGTTTTGATGTCTTTGCGGTTGTTGAGCTGTAACTGGGCATTCAGAAACTCCTCTTCATGCAGGTTCTTTCCTTCATCATCTTCTTCATTCTGCCACATATCGGGAAAACGTTTCTCCATCTCAGTAGGCAGCCATCCGCTGAAAATACTGTTGCGGCAATAGTGTGTGGCCGTAGGCAAAATACTGAGGAACGTTTCTTCCGACTGCAGATTGAAGATGGTGGCCAGTTCGGGTTGTATGGTCTTCCACTGGTCGAAGCGCAGGTTGTCGATGAGGATGAAGAACACGGGCTCGTTGCCATCGAGCAACGGAAACACCTTCCGCTTCATGAGGTTATGGCTCATGGTGGGTGTATCGGTATCGGGCTTGTTGAGGAAACGGATGTAGTTCTTCTCAACAAATTTGCTGAAGTTGTTGTTGGCTTCTTTTTTCTGCATCAGCAGCACCTCTTCCATGCTTTTATCCTGACTGCTTTGCAGCTCGAGTTCCCAGAATACGAGTTTTTTATATACCTCCGACCATTCGTTGAATTTGAGGTTGTCCTGAATGGTCATGCCGATCTGACGGAAATCCTGCATGTAGTTGCTGGTGGTTTTTTCACTTACCAGCTGACGGCTCTCCAGGATCTTTTTCAGACTCAGCAGGATCTGATTCGGGTTCACCGGCTTTATCAGGTAATCATCAATTTTGCTTCCGATGGCATCTTCCATAATGCTCTCTTCCTCGCTCTTGGTGATCATGATCACATGCGTATCCGGATTGAGCTGCTTGATCTGCGACAAGGTCTCGAGCCCGCTGATGCCGGGCATGTTCTCATCGAGTAAGATGGCATCAAAATTCTTCTTGCGGCATTCTTCCAGTGCATCGGCACCGTTGGTAACGGTGATTACATCGTATCCTTTTCCATTGAGAAATATAATATGGGGTTTCAACAGGTCTATCTCATCGTCGGCCCACAGCAATTGAAGTTTTTTCGTCATTGTATTTTCAGTTAAAATCTCTTTTATGCAAAAGT
Source organism: Bacteroidia bacterium (assembly GCA_044228315.1). Taxonomy (GTDB): domain Bacteria; phylum Bacteroidota; class Bacteroidia; order UKL13-3; family UKL13-3; genus CAINMV01. Next base: position 8,899 of record JBGAVF010000044.1, read on the forward strand.
AAACAACGTATGCCAGTATAATTTATTTTTGTTCCCGCTACGCCCGCACTATGGGCCGCTTTCATGAACGCAATTAACCAATCTCACACACGCACCGGATCCCTGCTGCTCTGGCTCCTGCTCCTGGCCCTGCCGGTGTTGCCCTGCTTCTATCATCTGGGCGAAATGCCACTGCGGGTGTGGGACGAGTCGCGTCAGGCACACAATGCATACGAGATGTATAAGAGCCATCACTACATGGTGCCAACGTATGAAGGAACCACCGATACCTTTGGCACCAAACCCCTGCTTTTCATCTGGGCCGAAGTGCTGTGCATGAAGGGGATGGGCGTGAATGAGTTTGCCCTGCGTTTTCCTGCAGCCCTCTCAGCGTACCTGCTCATTGTGCTGGTGATGGCTCAGGTGTGGAAACAAATGCAGCAATATTCACTGGCCCTCATCGCAGGCATCCTGCTTTCCTGCTCAGCTGCCCTCATCCGTTTGCACGTGGCCCGCACAGCCGACTACGATGCCCCCCTGGCTTTCTTTCTGGCCCTTGCCTGCTTCTCGTTCTACAACTACATCACCACCCTGCGCCCCTTTTCCATTTATCTCACCGGCATCGGCATCGCGCTGGCCGTAGGGGTGAAAGGCATTGCCGGACTGGTATTTTGCCCCCTGTTCATTGCCTTTGCCCTTCTGTATCCCAACCGCAAACAGGTGTTACGATCCTTGCATACATGGCTTGCCCTGTTGTTGTTTTTGATGTTGGCACTGGGTTCATACCTTATACGAGAAATGTACCAGCCGGGTTACATGGCACTGGTATATTGGGCCGAATGGCAAACCATTTATTTCAAAACCGTGCAGGGACATGAAGAGCCTTTCTTCTTTTATATCCTGAATTTTCATACGCGTTTCTTCGCAAACTATGCCTGGCTGTTTCCGTTGGGTGTGATAAGTATGTTCTTTTTAAAAAACAAAGAAGTGAAACGCTGGCTTCTCTATGCCACTGTGTGTACTGTGTATTACCTGCTTATCATCAGCCTCTCGGCCACCAAACTACCCTGGTACGATGCGCCTCTGTATGCCACGGCAGCAGTGGTTTGCTGCGGTTTCTTCTACCTCCTTGGTGAAAAACTATCACAGCGGAACTGGACGCCTGCCAAATTGAATATCCTCTTCCTCGCCGTGTTGGTGTTTCTTTTTTCTCTCGAAATGAAACGCATGAAAAGTGAACTGATCAACGGGGACGAAGCACCGGGCGAGAAAGCATTTTACAGCATGGCCACTTACCTGCAACAAACCTGCCGGCATCAGGGTTCCCTCAACGGATACAAGGTACTGAGCGGCAATGCGTACAGCCCTCACCATACGTTTTATATCCGTCTGTTGCAGGAACGCGGACAACGGGTGGAACATGCTGTATTCGATTCCCTGCAGGCCGGCGACTCGGTGCTTGTATTTGAACAGAATATGAAGGAGCTGCTATGGAATAAATTTGAAACCACGGTTTTGGATTCAAACAATGCTATTTTTGCCGTACGACTTGAAGCGCTGAGAAAACCATGAGCCCCCATCCCGTTAACAAGCATAAGATCATCAACGACCCGGTGTATGGATTTATTAAGATCCCCAACGATCTGGTGTATGAACTTATGGAACATCCCTGGTTTCAGCGCCTGCGCCGTATCAAGCAACTGGGGCTTACGCATCTGGTGTATCCCGGTGCGTTGCATACCCGTTTTCATCATGCGCTCGGTGCCATGTGGCTCACCACACAGGCCATCGATAACCTCAAACTGAAAGGCGTGAACATTACGGATGAAGAAGCAGAGGGTACCACCGTAGCGGTGTTGCTGCACGATATCGGTCACGGTCCGTTTTCGCATGCCCTCGAGCATACCATCGTGCCGGGCATTTCGCACGAAGCCATTTCCGTGGCCATGATGGAAGCTCTGAATAAAGGCATGGACGGTCGGCTGCAAAACGGCCCTTGCCATTTTTAACGATACGTACCCGAAGAAATTTTACATCAACTGGTGAGCGGACAAATAGATATGGACCGGCTCGATTACCTGCGCCGCGATTGTTTCTTCACCGGTGTGCTGGAAGGGATGGTTGGCAGCGACCGCATCATCAAAATGCTGCACGTGAAAAACGATGAGCTGGTGGTGGAAGCCAAGGGCATTTACAGCATGGAAAACTTTGTGGTGTCGAGGCGGCTGATGTACTGGCAGGTGTACCTGCATAAAACCGTGATCGCTGCCGAGCAACTGCTCACTACCATATTAAAACGTGCCCGTCAGCTGGCCCATAAGGGAGAAGAACTTTTTGCCACTCCGGCCCTGTATCATTTTCTGTATGAGAACCTGAAAGGGGAAGAGATTTTTTCCGACCCCAACAACCTGGAATATTTTACCAACCTCGACGACAATGATATCACGGCCTCCATTAAAGTGTGGCAATCGCACCATGATGATGTGCTGGCTATGTTGTGCAGCAACTTGCTGAACCGTCGCCTGCCCGAGGTTACCTTATCGAATGCCGCCGAGCCGGCGAAAGTGATCGATGCACGCGTGCAGCATATCCGTAAAAAATACAACCTCTCCATTGCCGATGCAAAGTTTATGGTGATGCACGGGGTGATAAAAAACAACGCCTATACCTCCGATGCGAATGGCATCAATATTCTGTTTCAGGACGGTAGTGTGTTATAATTTTGTTACGGTCCCTTCCTGCAGGCGGTATTTCTCTCCGCTGAGGGCACATACCGCATTTCCATCCGCATCGAAATCGAGGTGCGCACCCTGCTCGCTCATCCATCCGTGCTGACGGGCCGGGTTACCGGTCATGAGGGCGTAGTCGGGAACATCTTTGGTCACCACGGCACCGGCACCAATGAAGGCATAACGGCCTATTTCATGTCCGCATACAATGGTGGCATTGGCCCCGATGCTGGCGCCTTTTTTCACCAGCGTTTTCTGGTATTCGTTGCGACGGCTCACGGCACTGCGCGGGTTCACCACGTTGGTGAATACCATGGAAGGTCCCAGGAACACATCGTCTTCACAGATTACGCCGGTGTAAATGCTCACGTTGTTCTGTATCTTCACATTATCACCCAGCACTACCCCGGGGCTGATCACCACATTCTGCCCGATGTTGCAGTTGCGTCCGATCACACAATCCTGCATGATATGCGAGAAGTGCCAGATCTTGGTGCCTTCGCCTATTACACAGGGCTCATCGATATACGATGATTCGTGTACGAAATATTTTTCCGTCATCGGCTTCAGTCGTTATGGAACTTGGGTTGTTTGAACCATTCTTCCTGTGGCAGGTTTTTAAAGTATTCGTAGGTTTTCTTCAGTCCTTCAGCGCGCGACACTTTCGGCTCCCATCCCAGTATTTGTTTCGCACGGGTGATATCGGGCTGACGTTGTTTCGGGTCGTCTTTGGGCAGGGGTTTGAAGATCACCTTCTGTTGTGTGCCGGTGAGTTTGATCACCTCATGCGCAAAGTCGAGCAGGCTGATCTCATCGGGGTTGCCGATGTTCACCGGCTGGGCATAGTCGCTCATCAGCAGGCGGTAGATGCCTTCAATGAGATCGTCTACATAGCAGAACGAACGGGTTTGTGATCCGTCGCCGAATACGGTAAGATCTTCGCCACGCAGGGCCTGACCGATGAAAGCCGGCAACGCACGTCCGTCGTTGAGACGCATGCGGGGTCCATAAGTATTGAAGATGCGCACGATGCGGGTCTCCAGTCCGTGATAGGTATGGTATGCCATGGTCATGGCTTCCTGAAAGCGCTTGGCTTCGTCGTACACACCCCGGGGGCCGATAGGGTTTACATTGCCCCAGTAGTCTTCGTTTTGCGGATGCACCAGCGGATCGCCGTACACCTCGCTGGTGGAGGCAATGAGCAGGCGGGCATTTTTAGCTTTGGCCAGTCCCAGACAATTATGAATGCCCAGCGATCCCACCTTCAGGGTTTGTATCGGTATCTTCAGGTAATCAATAGGAGAGGCGGGAGAAGCAAAATGCAGCACATAATGCAGTTCACCCGGCACATGCACGAACTTGCTTACATCGTGATGGTAGAACTCAAATTCAGGCAGCTGAAACAGGTGTTCGATATTGCGTATATCCCCGGTGATGAGGTTATCCATGGCGATCACATGAAAGCCTTCACGGATGAATCGGTCGCAAAGATGGGAACCGAGAAATCCGGCGCCTCCGGTGATGAGTATGCGTTTGCGTGCGGTCATAGAAATGGGTTGAGAATCGTCGCGCGAAAATACGGAAATGAAACGTATGGCCGGAGTCTATCTATAGAAAGCCATCACAGGATCTGCCTTAAAAAAAGAACCGTTGCAGTGGCAGTATAGGTTCTGTCACATGCAACGGTTCGTGGGATGCTGTTTACTTCTTATTTCAGCATGCTGTCGATGGCATTCTTGATCTCATCCACCTTGAACGGAAGGCCCTGAATTTTATTCAGTGGCTTGGCATCCACAAAGTAGCGGTCGCGGATGATCTTCACCAGCTGTCCGTTATTCATTTCCGGTACCAGCACCTGCTTGAAGTTCTTCAGGATCTCGCCCAGATTTTTCGGGAACGGATTCAGGTGACGCAGGTGTGCATGCGATACTTTCTTACCTTCGGCCTGTGCCTGTTTCACAGCGGTTTTAATAGCGCCGTAGGTACTGCCCCAGGCAAGGATCAGCAGGTCGCCGGTTTCTTCACCGCTGTCCATGCTTTGCAGCGGGATGTAATTGGCCATACGGTCAATTTTTTCCTGACGCAGTTTAATCATGAACTCGTGGTTGTCCGGATCGTAGCTGATATTACCGGTGAGGTTTTGTTTTTCAATACCTCCGATGCGGTGTTCCAGTCCCGGGGTTCCCGGCACAGCCCATGGACGGGCCAGTTTCTCATCGCGGAAATACGGAAGGAACTTATTTTTATCGGTGCTGTTCTTGTCTTTGGCAAACGCTACTTCAATAGCAGGAAGCTCGGCGCTTGTAGGGAATTTCCATGGTTCGGCTCCGTTGGCAATATACCCGTCGGTAAGGCAGAATACCGGGATCATGTGTTGCAGGGAAAGACGGCAGGCTTCGTATACGGTGTCGAAGGCATCGCTCGGGCCGTGGGCCGAAACGATGGCTACCGGACACTCGCCGTTACGGCCGTAGAAGGCCTGTAACAGGTCGGCCTGTTCGGTTTTGGTTGGCAAGCCGGTAGAAGGTCCTCCGCGTTGCACATTCACGATCACGAGGGGCAGTTCCAGCACGGTGGCCAGTCCTATGGCTTCGGTTTTGAGGGCGATACCCGGACCGCTCGATAAGGTAACGGCCAGGCTGCCTCCGAAGGAAGCACCGATGGCGCTGGCGATACCGGCGATCTCGTCTTCGGCCTGGAAGGTACGAACGCCGAAGTTTTTATGTTTACTCAGTTCGTGCAATACATCCGAGGCCGGAGTGATAGGATAGGCACCCAGGAACAAAGGCAGTCCGCATTTTTCAGCGGCGGCGATCAGTCCGTAGGCGGTGGCCTCGTTACCGGTGATGCTGCGGTATTCGCCTTTCTGCATCTTGGCCTTGCCTACTTCGTAGGTGTTGGCAAAGCTCTCGGTGGTTTCACCATAAGCATATCCGGCCTGTAATGCCTTTATGTTGGCATCCATCACCACGGTATTCTTTTTAAACTTGCTTTGTATGAAGCTGATGGTTGGTTGCATGTCGCGGTTATACATCCAGAACAGCAGTCCCAATACGAACATGTTTTTACAACGGTCGATCTCCTTCACACCCAGTCCGCTCTCTTTCAGGAGTTCGCGGATGAGTTTGGTAACATCCACCTTGTGTACTTTATACGAGTCGAGGGAGCCGTCGTTGAGCGGGTTTTGCTCATCGGTAAGTCCGGCCAGTCTCAGGTTTTTCGGATCAAAACCATCGGTATTGATGATGATGGTACCCCCTTTTTTCAGGTTTTTCAGGTTCACCTTCAGGGCGGCCACGTTCATCACCACCAGCACATCGCTGGCATCGCCGGGAGTGAAGATGGCTTCGGAGCTGAAGTGCAGCTGAAAGCCCGATACGCCGGGAAGGGTTCCGATAGGTGCACGGATCTCGGCCGGGAAGTCAGGGAATGTAGAAATATCATTACCGAGGAGTGCAGAAGAGTTGGTGAACTGTGCACCGGTAAGTTGCATACCGTCGCCGCTATCGCCTGCGAAGCGGATCACAACGGATGATAAGGATTGTGTACCTGCCATAAAGTGTTAAATATAGAGGGGGCAAAAGTACGTTAATTTTTAAATAAAACCGGGGCCTTTCCACCCCTGAACCGCCCGTTTTCCGCCTGATTTTCGTCAGAATATGATGAATGGTCGATGGTGGTGTTGGTAAATGGTAAAAAGTAAATCATTGCTGTCCGGTAAAAGTTAGAAACGATGGATTAATGAGCTGAAAGCCTTAATTCCATTGACTTGGGTTCCATACTTAAAAATTAAGCCCCCTAAAATAACGTTGTTTGAATTGGTCGATCCGGTGGTTTATAG
>JBGAVF010000045.1:0-14712 GCA_044228315.1 Bacteroidia bacterium
GGAACTCTCATTTATACAACGCACCGATTGGTTTGAACAAAAAAATGCAGCATCCGGGAAAACCACGGAATTGCTGCATAGGGCAGCACAGCATCTGAAAAGCCATATACATCCGCCGTTAAAGGCAACTTCCTTTAAAGTATCGAAAGGAGAGAACTACAAAGGGTTCCCCTATTTTGTGCTGGATATTCCGAAGATCGCATCGAAGGAAAACATGGCAACTTTCCGCACCATCATCTGGTGGGGACATGATATTACGTTTCATATTATACTGGGTGAATCAGCACTTTCAGCACTGAAAGACACGATCAGCAGCAATCTTACAAGGTTACAGCGTGAAGAGGACATCTATTACAATGCTACCAATGATATCTGGAATCATGACATGGATGACCGGATAGCGTACAAGCCTGTAAAAGAATTGACAGAGCAGGAGTTGCAAACGATGAAGGAACTGAAATTTTCAAAACGGTTTCCGCTTGAGGCCATCAATGCGCTCGATTATCATGCGGCTCACAGTGCAACATTATTTCAGAAGATACTGACAGATCAGGCGCCGATATTTTCTTTCAACTGATGCACCTGGCTTTCCCAGAGCATGATGTTTTCTGCTTTATCGGATGAGTCGGTGAAATCAGTAATTATTAAGGCTACATCATTGGTGATCTCGTCCTTCATGATCTCAATTTCAAAATATTCATCCGGAGAGCCGTCTTCCCACTGGTAACGGGCCAGGCGGTTGGGAATGGTTTTTACCACTTTGGCCGTTTGCTTGGTGCCGTTCCAGCTGAATTCGTATTTGTCGGTTTTAATGGGGTTCACATCATCTGCAAACCATTCAGACAGTCCCTGTGGGGTAGCGATATAATTATATAGTAGGTTTGGGGAAGCGTGTATACTTATTTCCAGTTTATAAATCTCTCTTTTTGCAGCAGCCATAATCGTAAATGTTTAAATTTTATCTTTGAAAACCTTTTTATTGATCTTTATACTTGCGGCAAAGTGAAGAATTATTTTTTAACACACAAATATTTTTATACAATTTATGCCTGTATTCTATGCTTGTGGATTACTTTGCGCCTAATCTATTCGAAAGAGACGCTTTTTTTTGCGGTTAACGGACATTACTCATATATTACAGACATTTTCTTTTTTGTTGTAACAGAGGCCGGCAATACGTGGACCTATATCGGCCTCATACTGCTGTCTTTATTCCTTCCGCGCAGGTTCACTCTCATGCTTCTTATTGCCTTGCTCATTTCATCGCTGGCAGCGCAAGGACTCAAACATTCTTTATTTGAAAATTATTTGCGACCTCTGGCGTATTTTCCCGATGCATCACTGGTGCATCATCTGAAATGGTCTCAGGAACTCAGGTTTCACAGTATGCCATCCGGACATGCTACCTCGGTTTTTGCTTGGGTTACCTGCACCGTTTTATATCTGAACCGGCAGAAGTATGATCTGCTATTTTTGTTGCTTGCCCTGCTGGCTGCATATTCCAGAGTTTACCTGGGGCAACATTTTACAGGAGATGTGGTGGCAGGAAGTGCTATCGGAATTGTATCGGCCCATGCGGCACAATATTTCACCAATCGGTTTGAATCAACAACCTGGTTTAATATTCCTTTCGTTCAAGGATGGTTTGGTAAATAATGGCCTGCTGCCAGTCTACGTCGTCGTGTGAGGCGTCCGCTTCCCCTTTGAAATTAAACTTTACACTCTGATCGGACCTGATGGCATGGGTCGGATGGGGTTGATCGTGAATCACCGGGTTAATGTCATAATCTTTCACCGTGATGACCGGTTGCTCAGTGGCTTTCTTCTCACGTTGCAAAACCTTTGCAATTTGTCTTGCGGAAGGCATTTCAGACGGCTCATACGATTTGCGTTTTTCAAATGGAAGATCCTGCTTCTTTTGTGATTTCGATTCCTGGTGTTGTGTTTTTGCTGATTTAAACGGCTGTGGAGCCGGCGCTTTTACTTCCTCCACTTTCTTTTTCTGTTCTTCGATCATTCGGTCGAGAATTTCATCCAGCGTGGATTTTTGCCCGGGGGTTGGATTTGCCGTGCTTTTTTTCTTCTTTTGTGCATCCGATGCCCCTTTTATACTGCTATAAATATACCAGATAAAAATGGCGATGAAGATGAGCGTTTTGAAGCTGAACATATAAAAAACAAAAGTACATAAAGATATGCCAATAACAAAAACAGTACTGTTGCTGGGTTCCAATATGGGTGACCGGCGGAAAAACCTGAGCGCTGCCATCAAAGAGATCAATACCATGATCGATAAAGTAACGGGGCAATCAAGTATATATGAAACAGAACCCTGGGGAAATGCAGATCAGGAAAAATTTTATAATATGTGTGTTGTGATCGATACCAACAAGGAAGCAGAAGAGATATTCCGCCGTACATTACTGATTGAGAAAAAGCTGGGTAGGGTACGTAATGCATTGCAGTACCAGCCACGCATCATCGATATTGATATATTATTTGTTGGGGACACCGTAATTAACACACATCAACTCACCATTCCGCACGAACAAATACCCAACCGCCGTTTTACCCTAACACCGCTGGCGGAGATCATACCCGATTTCATACATCCGGTGATGAATAAATCGGTTCTTGAACTGTGGAATGATTGTACCGATACATTAGCCTGTACACCTGTTGGTACCTTATAAATATATTGCCATTGAAGGATGCATAGGAGCCGGGAAAACCGAGCTTTCGAAGTTGCTTGCCCGGCGATTGCAGGCCCGGCTTATTCTGGAGCTATTCGAAGAAAACCCCTTTCTGCCCAAATTTTACAACGACAAGGACCGATTTGCCTTTCCTCTTGAAATGAGTTTTCTGGCCTCCCGTTTTCATCAGCTTTCCAACGATCTTCAGGCAGGCAATTTATTCTCACCGCATATTGTAGCGGATTATACCATTCAGAAATGCCTGCTGTTCTCACGCATCACCCTGGGCGATGAAGAGTACCAGTTGTACAACAAACTTTTTCAGATCATTCAGTTGAATGTGCCCCAGCCCGATCTGCTGGTTTATTTATACCGGGATACGGAGCAATTGCTGAAGAATATTTCGAAAAGAAACCGGGAATACGAACAGAATATTGATGCAAAGTATCTGGATGACATACAAAACGGCTATCTGGAAATGTTTAAAAACAACCGGAACCAACGAATTCTGTTGATCGATGCTCATCAGTTCAACTTTATGGATGAGCCATCGAATTTTGAGATAATATTCCGCCACCTGCAGCAAAACTATGAATACGGCCTTACCCGCATCACGCTTTAGTGTGCTTCCAGCGTCGGTGCGACCAGAGCCAGTTTTCGGGTTGTCTCCGTATATCTTTCTCCAGCCGGGATGCAAATAGCTGCATAATGTCCTGTTCATTCATCTTCGACGGATCTTCCACCAGTATCTCAAAATGGTATTTGTAATAGCCTCTTTTTACCCGGTCGAGGCTGCCGTAAACGATGGGTGTCTTTGTTTTGATGGCCAGTTTGGCCGAGGCACTGAAGAAAAGAGTTTTACGGTTGAGGAAATCGACCCAGATATTGCTTTCCGGATTCGCCGGTGTCTGGTCAGCAATAAAACAGATGTTTTTAATTTCTTTATCGGTGATGATCCGTCGGGCGATCTGATCCATTGGGATCATTTCACAGCCGAAACGGCTCCGGTAAAATTTGGTGAGTTCATCCATACCCTTGCTGCTTAAGGGTTTGTAAACGCCCCATAGCTTAACCTGTGAAGCTATTCCCGCCACATCAGGACTCCATTCCCAATTGCCTACATGTCCGGCAAAGTAAAAACAGGATTTGCCTTTTGCATTCAATGCATCTACTACCGTGTGTTCACTGTATTCATTTCTTTTAATTACTTCTTCCCGTGACATACTGATCATTTTCAGAGACTCCACAATGATATCACAGAGATTGCGGTAGAACTTTTTCATGATCTGCCGTAGTTCCGGTTCGGTCTTTTCAGGGAATGAATGCCGCAGATTATGCATCACCACTTTTTTCCGGTATCCGAAAACGGAATAGATCAGAAAAAACAAGAGATTACTGATGGCATACAGGAATCCGAAGGGCAAACGGGATAATGCCCGGAGAAAAAAGATGCCAATGGATTCCATACGTAAAGTTTGAATAGATTTGCGTCAAAAATAATTAAAACCCATGACGCTTTTACCCCTGTTTCTTTTTCCGCCTGTCAGTTATATGCGGGCGTGCAGCGGGGAAGAAACCGTTTTTGTGGATCCTCTGTCTCATTTTCATCGTCAGACATACCGCAACCGCTATGAGATCGCCACTGCCAACGGCCGTTTAAAGCTGGTGGTGCCTATTGAAAATTCGGCCCGAAAGCAGCAGGGACTGATGATGAAAGAGGTACGCATATCGTACGATCATCCCTGGCAGATGCAACATATACGTACCATAAAATCGGCCTATAATACAGCTTCATACTTTGCCTTCTACGAGGAACCGCTGAATGCCATGCTACGAAAGAAACATACTTTTCTGCTGGATCTGACCTTTGAAGCCCTGGCCTTCCTGACACAACATCTCAGTCTGAAACCGGTTCAGATCTATGATGCAGTGCCGGAATACCGGAAAGAGATCTATGACGCCACATTGAAAAATGCAGCATCCGGAAATGAATTGACCTATTATCAGGTGTTTTCGGAACGTCAGAGTTTTATGCCCGATCTGAGCAGTCTGGATCTGTTATTCAATGCAGGACCGGTGGATGCACGGAGGCTCTTAACCCAAAACCCGCTGATACTAACTTAAATACTTGGCTACGATAGGCAACCTTCGTCCGCTGCCAAAAGCTTTCGGAGAAACACGGAGGATCGGAGGCGTCTGGTGGCGTTTGTATTCATTGGTGTTCACCATTTTCAGAATGCGGTGCACCAGTGCAGCCTCAAAACCCATCAGAATAAGCTCAGCCGGACCTTTCCGGCTCTCAATATACTCATACAATACCTTATCCAGCACCGCATATTCAGGCAGTGAATCGGAATCTTTCTGATCCGGACGCAACTCGGCACTTGGTGCTTTTTCAATGATGGATCTCGGAATAATCTCTTCACTCCGGTTGATATAATTCGCAAGTTCATACACCTGTGTTTTGTATACATCGCCCAATACAGCCAGTCCTCCGCACATATCGCCATACAGGGTGCCGTACCCTACCGATGCTTCGCTTTTATTGGTGGTGTTCAGCAAGATGTATCCGAATTTATTGCTCAGTGCCATGAGAATGACACCTCTGCTGCGGGCCTGAATATTTTCTTCGGTAATATTGGGTGTAGTTCCTTCAAACGCCTTTTTAAGCGTGCTTTCAAAAGCGGTTACCGGTTCTTCAATCGGGATGATGTCGTATGAGGAACCGGTATTCTTTAGCATTTCAATAGAATCCTGCACCGATCCTTCACTACTGTAACGGCTGGGCAGCAGCACGCTGTGAACATTATCCTTCCCCAGCGCCTCAACGGCCAGGGCGAGTACCACCGCGCTGTCGATGCCACCGCTCAATCCTAAAATCGCTTTTTTAAATCCAAGCTTTTCAAAATATTCCTTAATGCCAAGCACCAATGCTTCATGAATCAGTTCAATACCGGTAAAGCCGAAGTCGAGAATAGGTTCTCCCCAGTCTTCAGTATCCACCACTTTAAAATCCTCTTCGAAATATTTTAATTCTTCAATTAGTTCTGCTTTCGGGTTATACACCAGGCTGCCTCCGTCGAAAATGAGTTCGGTTTGAGCGCCCACATGGTTTACATAGAAAAGGGGCAGGCCGTATTTCTCGGCATTGTCCCGAAGCACCTTTTTCCGCTCTTCTATATGCCGGTAATCGAAAGGAGAGGCGGCTATGTTGATGATGAGTTCCGGATCCTGTTTTACGAGTTCATCGAGCGGACTCATTTTGTACATCGGATTGTCGTGTATGTTCCACAGGTCCTCGCAAACGGTCAACGCAATTTTCACCCCCTTATACGAAATGCATTCAAATGTGGTATTCGGCTCAAAGTATCGGTATTCATCAAAAACATCATAGGTTGGCAGTAATGTTTTGTGGATCACAGATCGTATGACTCCGTTTTCAAGAAAATAGGCGGAGTTATACAGATCCTTGCCTTTCGCTACCGGATTAATGGAAGGTGCCCCTACAATGGCAGCTATTCCCTGACAATGCGAAGCAATTTCTTCCACACTTTTCAGGCAGCGTTGTATAAAATCAGAAAACTCAAGAAAGTCGCGGGGCGGATAACCGCAAACGCACAATTCGGAAAACACCACCAGATCCACGCGTTTACTTTTCGCCAGTGTGATTTTCTGAATGATCTTAGCAGTATTCGCTTCGAAGTTACCAATATGATAATCGAGCTGGGCAAGAGCTATGCGCATAAGTGGAGTAAATAAAAGCAGAAAAACAGATTTCCGAATATTCCGGGAGCATGGAATGAGAGGCGGGAGGGAGGCTTCATTTAGGGTAACAAATAAACAGAGTTAAACCCGATTTTCAAAATCGGATTACCGGGGTGCCTGTTCAGGGGCGGGCTATCAGTTTTTCAAGAACAAAATATACGGCCGGGCAGAACGTGCTGTTTTTAAGGGTGATACTTTTCTTTTTTAAAAAAATATCTTCGTCGGTATACGGAAACCGACGGCAATCGGAAGGGCGATCATTGTAAATACTGCAAAAGTTGTCGGCTCCGAGAAACGGGCAGGGATGTGTTTGCACCACATAATCCCCGTCTTCATCAAGTTTCAGGTAGGTGTCAATAAAAACCCCTTCCTTCATTTTCAAGGATTTTGCAATACGGCGAATATCGGGTGCCTTAAAACGGGGGGAATAGTTTTTACAGCACCGGGCACAGAGCAGACAATCAACTTCACTGAATGCCTCTTCATGCAGACGTGGCAGTTGTTTCAGGTCCTTCTTCCAGTCGGCATCATGCAGGTATTTGCGGTACTCTTTCTGGTGCGCTGCCGATTTGCTTTCAAAATTTTCAAGAAGCGGATTCGTCATACAATTCTTCAAAAAAGTTCAAAAATAGCTATTCTGCGTCGTGTTTCTAACCCAGGGCCCACCGTATCTTTGCTTTCTTTTTCTTTCATGGAACTCATTTTTGCCACCAATAACCAGCATAAGCTGAACGAGATTCGGGCCATTCTGGGACCTGAATATTACCTGCGCAGCCTGAAGGATATAGGCTTTGCCGATGACATCGAAGAAAATGCTACCACATTTGAAGGCAACGCCCTGCTGAAAGCCACGCATATTTATTCAATCTATAACACCCCTTGTTTCAGCGACGACAGCGGTCTGGAAGTGGAAGCATTGGATTGGGCACCGGGAGTGTACAGTGCCCGGTATGCCGGTGAGCATGGAAATCATGCCAGAAATATGGACCGGCTTCTTTCGGAATTGCAGGGTCAGAAAAACCGCAAAGCACAATTCCGTACCGTTATATGTTATATTGACTCCGTCGGGCGAACGCATTATTTTGAAGGGGTCATTCATGGTGTCATCTCGGAGGTGAAACGCGGAACCAACGGTTTTGGTTACGATCCGTTGTTCATCCCCGATGGACATTCCAGCACCTTTGCGGAAATGACAGATACACAGAAAAACCACATATCACACCGTGCCATCGCGGTTCGTAAATTCTCGGATTTTCTCAAACAACAATAGTGTATCTTCGTTGTTATACTTACCATGTCAGGATTTTTATTCTCCAAATTTTTTGAATCGGGCAAAACACCCTTCGAAACGCTGTTCGACCTTCTGATGCAGTTGCTGGGATATACCAGCGGCAACATGATGGAGGCGCTCGACTGGCTGAATGAACTCGACCGGGAATATGACCTTACGAATAATCAATACGGGATGGGTGATTTTATTGAAGAGCTGAAAGAGAAAGGGTATATAACGGAGCAAACCGATTCAGGTGAGTTTCAGATCACATCAAAAACGGAACAGGTTATACGCAGACGAAGTCTGGAGGAAATTTTCGGAAAACTCAAACGGGGCAGTCAGGGAAACCATAAAACACCGTACACAGGCAGTGGTGATGAATGGAGCAGCGATATTCGGGAGTTTCGGTTTGGTGATTCCATGGAGAGTATAAACTTTACCGATTCGGTTCGGAATGCGCACATCCATCACGGTATCGAGGAGTTCAGCATGACCGAAGACGACCTGGTAGTGCAGGAGCGTGAACACAAGTCACAAACCAGCACAGTAATGATGATCGACATTTCGCACAGCATGATACTGTATGGCGAGGACCGCATTACACCGGCAAAGAAGGTTGCCATGGCACTGGCCGAACTTATTACCACAAAATACAAGAAGGATACACTCGATATTGTAGTTTTCGGTAATGATGCCTGGCAGGTTGAAATCAAAGATCTGCCGTATTTGCAGGTAGGGCCTTACCATACCAATACATACGCAGGACTTGAGCTCGCCATGGATATACTGAGGCGGCGCAAGAACAAAAACAAACAAATATTTATGATCACCGACGGGAAACCCACCTGCCTGAAGGAAGGAGGGAGGTACTATAAAAACAGCTTCGGGCTCGACCGGAAAGTAATTAATAAAACACTGAATATGGCCGCTCAGTGCCGTCGTTTGCAGATACCGATAACCACGTTTATGATAGCCAGGGATCCTTACCTGCAGCAGTTTGTGCAGGAATTTACAAAGCTGAATAACGGAAGGGCTTATTACAGTTCACTGAATAACCTGGGGGAATTTATTTTTGAAGATTTTGAAAAGAACCGGAGGAAAACGGTGCGTTAATTCATCAAAACTTCTATCAACCTTTTGTAAATTTGCCTTATGAAAAGACGGTTAGCCGGTACTTTGTTATTCCTGTTTGTGGTTTTACTTGCGGTTTCGTGCTGGAATAAAAAACCGTCCGAAGAAGAATCCGAATCAAAATACCTGAATCATAAAAAAGATGCTTTTTATGTAGGAAGAGAAGCCTGCAAAGGGTGCCATTCCGATATTTATGCAACCTTTATGCATACCGGCATGGGACAATCGTGGGGGGCTGCTACCAAAGAGAAATCAGCCGGAAAATTCACTTCTGATGTTGCCGTATATGATGCGTACCGCAACCTGTACTACCACCCGCAATGGAAGAAAGATACCCTTCAGATCATGGAATTCAGACTGGAAGGAAAGGATACAATATTTAAACGTACTGAAAACATTCAATACATAGTTGGCAGCGGACAACATACCAACTCACATATTTATCAGGTGAATGGCTTTCTGTATCAGGCTCCGTTAACATTTTATACCCAGAAGGGGGAGTGGAACCTGCCACCCGGTTTTGAGAACGGACACAATTCACGCTTTGGCCGAGCCATTGAGCTGGAATGTGTAAGTTGCCATAATGCCTTTCCTGCCATGGATGAGAGTGGTTTCAATACCTATTCCTACATCCCGCTCGGCATCACCTGTGAACGGTGTCACGGTCCGGGAAGCAAGCATGTGGAAGAGAAAAAGAACGGATTTATCATCGACACGAAGAAGGAAATTGATTATTCCATAGTTAACCCTTCTAAATTACCCTGGAAACTTCAGATCGATTTGTGTGAGCGATGCCATCTGCAGGGCAATGCGGTGCTGAAACCCGGCAAGTCATTTTTCGATTTTAAACCGGGCATGGTGCTGAATAAGTTCATGGACATCTATATGCCTAAGTTTTCAGGGAACGATACCCGCATTATTATGGCTTCACATGCCGAGCGGTTTCAGAAAAGCCAGTGCTTTCTGAAAAGTAACGAACTGAATGATCTTAATTCTGGAGGATTGAAATTTACCTGCATCAGTTGCCATAATCCGCACGTGAGTGTGAAGTCGACTGATAAGGAAGTGTTCAATACGGTTTGCCGTAACTGCCATCAATCCAAAACCTGCACAGCTCCGAAAGCAGAACTTAAAAAAGCAGCCGATAATTGCGTGCAATGCCATATGCCCAAAAACGGGGCGATTGATATTCCACACGTTACAGTTCACGATCATTTTATACGGGTACCGAAAGATGCACAGGCTCCTGATGAGCTCCGTAAATTTATGGGTATTGTGTGCATCAACAATCCGGATCCCGGAGATGAATCGAGGGCAGAGGCCTATTTGAACTACTTCGAGAAATTTGATGCCAGTGAGAAGATGACCATGGATTCGGCGTTTTATTATATCAACCGGTGCAAAGGACGGGAAGATCTGTGGCTTCGCTATTATTACCTGAAAGGCATGTACAAAGAGGCTATTTCATTCGGAAAAAGGATCAATGTGAACTCCGCTACCGATGCCTGGATCTGTTACCGCATGGGAGAATGCTACATGAAAGACAATTCCCCCGATCTGGCTGAGAAATGGATTGATAAGGCGGTGGTACTCAAACCAAAATCTCCGGATTTTCTGTTTAAAAAAGGGTATCTGCTTTACAGCCTGAACCGCACCGGGGAAGCAAAAAAGGTATTTGAAGAAATACTGTTACTGAATCCCAACTATGCGGAAGCCTGGAGTAGTCTGGCTCTTATTATCTGCAACAAAGGGCAAGGCGATATTGACAAAGCCATTGAATATAATAAACGGGCCTTGTCGCTCGATCCTGACCTGAAAAGCGCACTTGTCAATCTGCTCGATATATACAATGCCCGTGGGAATGAAACCGAATTAAAGAAAACGATATACCATTTGTACAAAATTGCCCCGAAAGACACCCGGCTGCTTGAGTTCTACCGGCATTATAATCTTACTGTCAAACCCTGAATTCTTACTGCTTGTTCAACCGAGGTACCCTCTCATACTTCAAACGGAAATGAAGAAGATATATCAACGTCAAAATTGGTATGTTTGCACCCCTAAAAAAAATGGTATACACAGGCAAAAGAATTCCTCTCACTGGGCAATCTGGTACGAACCCATGGGGTAAAGGGGAATTTAGTGTTACGGTTACTGCCCGGATGGAATGAGAATATTCTGAACGATTTACAGTGGATCTTTTTAATGATCCGGAATAAGCCGGTACCGTTTCAGGTGTCATTCAGTCAGGCATTGAACGACAAGGAAATACAAGTGCAGCTGGATGGAGTAGACACAAAAGAAGCAGCAGAAGTATTTTTACATACCCCGCTGGCCATGGAAGCCGGACGGGTACGACGAAAGAAAGTCACCGATAATCTTTCCTTTCTTTCCGGTTACCGGGTAATGGCCGGTAATGTAATAGCAGGGACCATTAAAATCATTGAATCGCACGGCCCCCAGTTTTTATTTGTGCTGGATAATGGAATACTTATTCCGGCACACGAAGACTTTATCGTAGAAATTGATGACAAGAAGAAAGAAGTGAAAATGCAGTTACCGGAAGGGCTGCTTGATATAAATAAGGATAATGCGGAGGATTGAACAACAGGCATTACCGATTAAATTGAATTTTTATCCTTATAATTGAAGCGTATTTACCATGTTACTTTTTACATTTTTCGAGCACTTTGGACGCTACCTGTTGTTTCTGAAAGAGATGTTCAGCAAACCGGAGCGCATGCGTGTATACGTGCGGCGTACACTGGATGAAATGTATGTGATAGGTAACGGTTCCATCACCATTGTAGCCATCATTTCTATTTTTACCGGTGCGGTTACTACGGTACAAACCGGCTACCAGCTGGTGAGCGATTGGATCTCGAAAACCGTGATCGGTGCCATTGTATCCGACTCCGTGATTTTAGAGCTTGCGCCCACCATTACATCGCTGGTGCTGGCCGGCAAAATAGGGTCAAGCATTTCCTCGGAGATCGGCACCATGCGGGTTACAGAACAGATCGATGCCCTGGATGTGATGGGAATAAATGCCGGAGGGTATCTGGCATTGCCAAAAATCATTGCAGGTCTTATCATGATTCCGTGCCTTATTATGATTGCTATGGCCCTGGGTGTTTCAGGCGGTTACTTTGCCGGTAAATATTCCGGGATTCTTACCCCGGAACAGTTTGTGGAAGGTGCTCAGAGTTCATTCCGTACATTCACCCTCACCTTTGCCATCATCAAAAGCTTTACCTATGCATTTATCATTACCTCGGTATCGGCATACCACGGCTATTTCGTAAGCGGTGGTGCCCGTGAGGTGGGTCAGGCCAGTACCCGTGCCGTGGTGTATAGCTGCGAGCTGATCCTTTTCAGTGATTATTTACTGGCACAGCTCATGCTGTAGTTTCTTTCCCTCTTTTTATCAGTTTTTAATATGACCAACGTCAGGTTGCCGGGTGTATACGCTGATTATGTTTGTGCCTGTAATCAAACAAAACGTCAGCTATGCAACGTTCACTCCGTCAGGTACATTTTATGCTTCTTTTGTGTTGCGGATTGTTTCTAAATGCACAGGAAGCTTATGACATTCAGGTGTTTTCATCACCTACCGTTGAAAAACACATTACCGATATCTCATTTCATGCCAATATTGCCCCGAAAGGGCCTCAGTACATGCCACAAAACGGACATCCGTTTCATGCCACACTGGAGGCTACCACCGGCATTCTTGATAATTTCGAAATCGGGGTATATGCTTTCACCCGGTATACCGAGAACAGTTATCGCTTTATGGGAACCCATATCCGTCCGAGAATTACGGTTCCTGAAAAATGGCGCTGGAAGGCAGGAGCCAGTTTGTCGGTTGAATTCGGTATCCTGAGGGAGCCGGGTTCGGAAGAGTTTGACTGGGATTATAACATTCGGCCGATCATCGACAAAACGTTCGGCAAACACTATGTTTCCCTGAATCCAAGTTTTGAAGGGGATATTACCACATCCACCTTTGAGGTAACCCCTTGTTTTAAATATGAGTACCTGCTGAGTGAAAAAACAGCCTTCGGACTGGAATATTTCAGCAAACTCGGTCCTCCTCTTCATCTCGATAACGGAAACGAGCAGGCTCATTTGTTGTATGCCGTGGCCGATATTGAACTATTGCCCGAGTACCGGTTGAATATCGGGTTAGGTCATGGTTTTACGGAGCACTCGGATGTTTGGAGCATTAAATTTATAATTGGTACCGATATCCGGTGGAAGGGCAATCGGTGAGCCGTTAAATCCACTGATGTAAATGGTCAAATTGAGTAGTTGAAAATTGTATTAAAGCAGCGTATTGATATGTGTGATTTTAGGCACAGAAACATTTTTTTGAACAAATACCCTTGTGCGTTGTCACATCTGCCTTTTAATGTTATTTTCGCATGTTTTTATTCGTGAATGCAATGATGGTAGCCTTTCTAATATACAAGCTGATTCTTGTTGTTGCGGTTTTCGCAATAACACTCGTGGTGGCTATGTACTCCACATATGTTGAACGAAAAGTCGCCGCCGTGCTTCAGGACCGGATCGGACCCGACCGTGCCGGGCCATTTGGCATTCTTCAGCCATTTGCCGATGCGGTAAAAATGTTCATGAAAGAAGAGATCATTCCGGCCCAGTCGAACAAGCAGTTATTTATTCTGGGACCATCTCTGGCCATGCTTACTGCTTGTATGACCGGTGTGGTGATTCCTTGGGGAAGTGATGTGAGTTTCTTTGGTAATACATACCCGTTACAGATTACAGATATCAACATCGGTGTTTTGTACTTACTGGGGGTAGTTTCGGTGGGTGTTTACGGCATTATGATCGGCGGATGGGCTTCCAATAATAAATTCTCATTACTGGGTGCATTGCGCGCATCATCGCAGATGATTAGCTACGAAATAGCTATGGGTCTGGCCATCATTGCGCTGGTGATGGTGACCGGTACGCTCAGCCTTCGTGAAATAGTAAATCAGCAGGATGCCGGTTTGGCAAATATTGTGTACCAGCCTCTGGGTTTCCTGATTTTTCTTGTTTGTGCTTTTGCTGAAACCAACCGTGCCCCGTTCGATTTGCCGGAAAGTGAAAGTGAACTGGTAGGAGGGTATCATACCGAATACTCATCCATGAAACTGGGCTTTTATTTATTTGCAGAATATATCAACATGTTCATTTCATCGGCCCTGCTCGCCACTTTTTATTTCGGCGGGTATAATTTCCCGTTCCAGCACAGTATAGGCCTGGAAGGGAATATGCTGAGTCTGATGCAGTTCATCGTGTTCTTTGCTAAAATATCATTCTTTATCTTTTTCTATATGTGGGTTCGCTGGACTTTGCCACGTTTCCGTTACGATCAGTTGATGAAACTTGGCTGGAAATCATTGATTCCACTGGCTATTCTCAACATGTTCATTACAGGCGTTGTTATGCAATGGCATGAGATCATCGCATTCTTCACAGGAAACTAAAGATTAATAATACACAGAAATGCAGTTAACCAACCGAAGGAAAGAAGTTACCGATAATACCCTGAGTCTGGCAGAGCGCATTTATCTGCCTGCGATCATCAAGGGTATGATAATAACGTTCAGCCATATTTTCAAGAAACGGCCGACAATTAAATATCCGGAAGTGAAACGGCCGATCGCTGAGGTATATCGCGGGCAGCATGTGCTGAAACGTGATGACCAGGGCCGGGAACGTTGCACGGCATGCGGATTATGCGCCGTGGCTTGTCCGGCAGAAGCCATTACCATGGTAGCTGCCGAACGAAAGAAAGGTGAAGAAAACCAATAACGGGAAGAAAAGTATGCTTCAACC
>JBGAVF010000046.1:0-14529 GCA_044228315.1 Bacteroidia bacterium
CCGCCTTTCGGAATAAACCCTTGTTGCTGTCCGGGAGCCGGACAGGGTGCATAATCGGATCCGTTTTTATAAATGAATCCGCATTTAATACCAAGGGTAAGCGAATACGATAAATAAAATTTACCCCAACATTCATCTACCAGTTTAAATTCCCATTTGTCATTACTCAGGTTTTTTTCCTTTCTGAAGTTCTTGTACAGCTGTATCGTAAAACCGGTGGGGTCCCAGGAAAGAATATCCATATCGCCGTCGTTATCAATATCGTTGAAGGAAGGGATATTGGTACTGGGGCAGTAAATATTTATTTCCCCGCAATCAAACAGGGTATCGGGAGGTGCAAAACTCAGTGAACCCGAGCTTGTGTTTCTGAACTGCTGTATGTACCCGTTCGATTCAATGAAGAGGTCGGTTTTCCCATCATTGTTGTAATCGTACGAAACACAGAAGTTGGTGCAAGCCGGTAATCCATACTCATATTCCGGTTTATACACATAGCCAATGGTATTGGGTGTACCCTTGTTAATATAGGTATAGAATTTTTTGGTTCCCCTGTCGAAAATGAGCAGATCATTAATACCATCCTGGTCAAGATCAATTGCATTGAACTGCGGGAGTTGCAGGCCCCCGGCAAACGGATTCACCAGGGCCGGGGCCGAGGCGCCCTGCTTTACCTGGATCGACCGGTTAAAATAATACTGATAGCTGCCGGTTTGAGCCATGGAAGATATGCCGGTAAGCAAGGCACAAAACAGGGGTATGAATCGTAAAAATTTCATGTATTATAAAGAAACATTGATTATATGCAGTTATAAAAAAAGTTACTGCAAAAGGTTGCAAAAATAAGTAAAAAGAATGTGAAGATGCTTACTTCGGTGATTTAACCGATCAGGCCAGGGCCAGGGTGGTGATCTCCTTCAGGCTCGCGATGGTTTGAGCGGGTGAGGCAGAACCGAATACCGTGTTGCCGGCTACCAGCACATCGGCACCGTGTTGCTTGAGCGTAAGCGCATTTTCCAGGGTAACACCTCCGTCAATTTCGATGAGGGTCGGGGCGTTTTTCTGAATGATCAGGTCTTTTAATGCGGCACATTTATGGAGTGTGTTGGCAATGAACTGCTGACCTCCGAATCCCGGATTCACACTCATCATACAAATCAGGTCGATATCGGCGATCACATCTTCCAGCAGGTGCACAGGTGTGTGCGGGTTAATGGCCACACCGGCTTTCACACCCAGGTTGTGGAGGTTCTGAATGCTGCGGTGAAGGTGGTTGCAGGCCTCGTAATGTACTGATATCACAGCGGCACCGGCTTTGGCAAATTGTTCAACGTAACGATCGGGGTCCACAATCATCAAATGCACATCAAGGGGTTTGCGGGCCGATTTTTTCAGCACATTCATTACCGGGGTGCCGAAGGAGATATTCGGAACGAAAACGCCGTCCATCACATCCACATGAAACCAGTCGGCTTCACTCTGGTTGATCATTTCGATGTCGCGACCGAGGTTCAGAAAGTCGGCTGAAAGAATAGAAGGAGCAATAATCATGAGGCAACGCGATTAAAGTGCAAAGGTACACGGAAATACAGAAATCCCTTTGAGGGATTTTCAACGAATGCCTGTGTTTTTTTTACAGAAGAATTATATCCTTAATAAATCCGTCACCGATTTCCCTATTGATCGTATCAATGAGAACGGTTTTCGAATAATTGATCTCCTGCTTGATGACCGGGGCAGTGGTTTCCAGATACATCTTTTTATTCTTCACATAAAAACGCTTGGTATAGCGGGCAATGGTAGCACCGGCAATGGTGTCCCACTTTTGCCTCAACTCGGTTTCCCAAAGTTTTTCCTTGAGCCCGTGTGCATCTACAAACGCCTCAAGTGCTTGTTTTATGGTAACTTCATTGGATTTCATGCAAAGACGAGAAGGTTGTAATTACGAAGATACCGAATAAAAAGTGAGAAAAGACTGGGAAAGCGGTGCGGTTGAAAACGAATTCGATCAAACCTTGATCTCATCATTGTTTTTATCCAGAAAATGATATTCACCATAATGGAAATCATCATCAGTTTCAATTTTCACCCATTCATTGTATTTGCGCCACCATTTAAAGCGCAGGGAGAATAATCCCTGTTTGATGTACGCTGCAATATACGGGTGTGTGGCCAGGGTAATTCCTTTGATATTGTTTTCCTGTACCAGATAACGCAGGTTATTTTCGATCTCGTCAACAATTACGGAACTGCTGTTTACCTCACCGGTGCCCTTGCATTGAGGGCAAACCTCCACGGTGTCAATATTCATTTCCGGACGCACCCGCTGCCGGGTGATCTGCATGAGACCGAACGTACTCAGGGGCAGCACTTTATGTTTGGCCCGGTCGGTTTCCATAGCCTGACGCATGGCTTCATACACCAGTCGTTTATTGCCGGGTTTCCGTACATCAATAAAGTCCACAATAATAAGTCCGCCCATATCGCGCAAACGCAGTTGCCGGGCCACTTCTTTTGCCGCATCCTGATTGATACGGATGGCCGTTTCTTCCTGGTCGGCATCGGGTCCCTGCTTGCTGCCGCTGTTGATATCGATAACGTGCATGGCCTCGGTATGCTCAATAACGAGGTAGCATCCGCCACTGAAAGTAACCGTTTTGGCAAACGACGATTTGATCTGACGTTCAATGCCGTACGATTCAAATATCGGTGCTTTCGGATTGTTATAAAGCTTTACAATTTTCTCCTTCTCGGGTGAGATGCGGGCCACATACGATTTGAGATCGTTGTAAAGCGTTTGGTTATTTACGGCAATGCTGCTGAAATCATCATTCAGCATATCGCGGATCAGGGTCTGGGTTTTATCCACCTCCCCGATCACCTTTTCATGTACCA
Source organism: Bacteroidia bacterium (assembly GCA_044228315.1). GTDB lineage: Bacteria > Bacteroidota > Bacteroidia > UKL13-3 > UKL13-3 > CAINMV01. The sequence continues at coordinate 2,893 of JBGAVF010000046.1, forward strand.
GCGGGTTGGCTCCAATTTCCTTGAGTCGTTTGAAAAGCTGGTTCCAGCGATCCATCAGATCTTTCAGGTCATTTTTAATGTCCTCATCGTCTTTGCCTTCGGCCACGGTACGAATGATCACACCGAAATTCCGGTGTTTCATGCTTTGTACAATGTTTTTCAGACGGGAGCGTTCGGCCCCGCTTTTAATTTTCTTTGAAACATTGATGGCTTCCGAGAAAGGCACCAGTACAATAAAACGTCCGGCAAGTGAAATCTCTGAGCTGAGGCGCGGGCCTTTGGTGCTTATCGGCTCTTTGGTAACCTGCACCAAAATCACTTCCCCCTTTTGGTAGAGGGCCGTCATTTTCCCGTTCTTGTCGATCATGGGCTCACGGGTAAATGAGCTCAGGTCGGGTTTGAATATCTTATTCGCTCGGCAAAGCTGGGTGAATTTATTGAGTGAGCTTACGTTCGGGCCCAGGTCATGATAATGCAGAAATCCCGGTTTTTCATGACCGATATCCACAAAAGCAGAATTCAGGGAAGGTGTTATTTTTTTCACCGTTCCCAGATAGATGTCGCCTACATTAAAATTTTTATTATGACGCTCCTGATGAAGCTCAATAAGTCTTTTATCCTGTAGTAAAGCAATGCGCACCCCTTGTTCGGTGGCATCAATAATTAGTTCATTCACATGAAATTGTTTTAAAAGGTACTACATGTGGTTAAGGTTTTTCATGGTGTGAATAAAGACTTGTGATGAAGGGATTGACTCCTTCTTAACAACTCAATAACCTACATAGTAGTATGGTGAAATACGCCAAGAAAAATAAGCGTACTCACCACCTATGAACCGAACTAACGCTTTTTATGGCGATTGCGGCGCATGCGCTTTTTACGCTTGTGGGTTGCAATTTTATGACGTTTTCTTTTCTTTCCGCTTGGCATATAATCTATAATTTAAAGATGGTTAATACTGTTGTTAATACTGTCGAGCGCCGACTTGCGAATGGCTGCTTTTTTTGCCTTTTCCAGCACTTCGAGGGCCTCATTTCTGCGACCTGCTTCTGAAAAAAGTTGCGCAAGATACAAAGAATATTTTGTTTTTGCCGGATACAGCTTCACAAGGCTCTGAAAACGCTGTATGGCCCGGTCGGTTTGTCCCGATTTCACCGCGAATTGCCCGAGCAGATACAGTGCCTGTTCATGGGTGCTGTCTTCGCTGATCACCTGCCGCAGGAGGGTTATTCCCTGCATGGGCTCGGCCGAGGCATTCACATAACAATCGGCCATGGCGCAGCTGATCTGCCTGCGGGTGGCGGCATCCTCCGTTTTCACCGCTCCGAGTAACATGATCACCTTTTGCCCTATAGCCTGACGGTTCTCATCCACCTGCGATTGCTGATAGGCCGCATAATAGGCCATCCCCAGTGATTCTTCCGTTGCCGAACCGGCCCGTTCAAGGCAATACGCCTCTCCCAGTGCATTGTGATATTTGCTGTAAATCTCCTTTAATTTCATCCAGCCTGCCGTGGAGGTGGTATCTGCCTGGTAGCGGGCTATTTCCTGTTGTTCTTTTTCGCTCAGGGTGCCCAGTGATTGCTGCAGAATCAATGAAATGCTTTTCAGCACAGCGGTTGGGTGCACATTGCCGGCCTCATTTTTCTCCGTATCGCGGGTTGCTCCTTCCTTTGGGCGGTTGGTGAGTACTTTTTTAGGTAAAAAATACAGCACCGCCGTAAGGGCCAGTATGCATAATACAATGAGGATCTGCAGATAACGACGATTCATGATGTAAAAAAGGAGTGCGAATATACTGAAAGCCCGGGGTTTTAAGCATACACACTCAGCTTTTCATATTGTCGAATTGTAAAGGCACCTCGAATTCGGCGCTACGGCACAAGGCCATCACCTTTTGTAAATCATCGATCTGCTTGGCCGTCACGCGTATCTTATCGTCCATTATGGAAGCCTGTACTTTAAGCTTGCTGTCCTTGATCTTCTGAATCACTTTTTTGGCCGCCTCCTTCTCTATTCCCTGCCGTAACGGTATTTTTTTATGGATCAGTTTGCCGCTCAGTTCCGGTTCCTTGCTCAGGTCCATCGACTTCGGGTCGATATGCTGTTTTATCATCCGGTTGATCAAAATATCTTCGATAGTACTGAGGTGCATCTCATTGTCGCTGCTAAGCGTTACCATCTCTTCTTTTTTATCCCATTCAATGGCGCTGCCGGTACCGTTCAGGTCATAGCGGTTCTGCAATTCCTTACGGGCCGTATTTATGGCATTATCCACGTTCTGGATCTCGAGCTTATTTACAATATCAAATGATGGCATACTTGTAACTTTTACTAAAAAATGCTGCAACCTTTTGCTTTTTTTGGTGTTTATAGATTAGATTGCCTTTTCAAAATAACATGAAAATTTTAAAATTTCTGCTACCTGTACTCATTTTATGGTTGTTTTCAGGGTGTACCGACAAGAAGATCATGCCCGACAAAGATGCATTGATTCATTTCCGTTTCAACAACATGGTGGGTGGACTTAATCTCTCTGTCAATAATATCTATTACCGCAATGCTGCCGGTAATAACTACAAGGTTGAACTGCTGAAATACTATATCTCTAACATAACCCTCACCAACGACAAAGGCGTTTCTGTTAACCTAAAGAATTACAACCTGCTGGATGCATCAAACTTGTCGAGCCTGAACTTTACTCCTGAATTTAAAATTGCGAACGGGAAGTACCGGAATATTGTTTTTTATGTAGGTGTTGATAAGGAACGGAACCACACCGGTGCCCAGGAAGGGGCCCTGAATCCGGCCAACGGCATGTTGTGGAGCTGGAACTTCGGATATATCTTTTTTAAAATGGAAGGGTACTTCACTTCATCCACCGTACTCTCTCCTGCTGCCTACCGACAGCATCTGGGTACCGATGAGGGCTTAACCGCTGTGAGCCTCCCTGTTACCCTCGATGTGAATGGAGCCGACAAAACCGTTTTCATCGCCTTTGATATCGACAAACTTTTATCAGCGGTGAATACCATTGACTTTACCGGTGACAGCAACCGGCAATCGAACCCGGGGGATGAGGTTTGGATGAAGAATATTTCCGACAATTTGAGCCACTCTTTCAGTGTAACACGTGTAGAATAATATGGCTATGAATAAACGAATCCTTTACTGTATTTTTTTATGTGCCCTTTTCGGGATGGCACTCTGGGGCTGTAAAAAAGACTATGCACTGGTAAGTACCTCTGGTCCGGTACCATATACAATTCCCATTCCGAAAGGATTTTCATCAGACCCGGCCGACATGAACCAGCGGCCCGATAATCCGGTAACTGTGGAGGGAGTTGCTCTGGGACGTATGTTGTTCTATGAGAAAAAACTATCGGGTAACAATACCCAGTCGTGCGGCAGTTGTCATAAGCAGGAGTTTGCCTTTACCGACGGGCTGGCATTCGGCATTGGAGAACGGGGCCTGGCAACTCCCCGAGGCACCATGCCCATCTTCAATTTGTTGTGGTCGAAAAGTTTTACATGGAACGGAGGGATGCCCAATCTGGAAGAGCAGCTGGTGGTTCCGATAACCAACCCAATCGAGATGAATCAGGACCTGAACCTGCTGGTGAATGAGTTACAAACCGATCCGAATTATCCGTATTTGTTTAAGAAAGCCTTTGGCACCGACAGCATCACAATACCTTTAATTCAGAAGGCCATAGCCCAGTTCGAACGAAGCATTGTTTCGGGCAACAGCAAATACGATCGTTACCTGCAACGTACCGCCTCGCTTACCAACGATGAGTTTCAGGGCAGCTTGCTTTTTGCCGATATGCAAAAAGGGGATTGTGTGCATTGCCATACCATTGGCGGCACATTTACCAATTTTGATTTCAAACACAACGGCCTCGATACGGCCATTACCGGCTCCACTATTGATGTGGGCCGATACCCGATCACCAAAGACGGCACCGACAGTATGAAATTCAAAACACCTTCCCTGCGTAATATTGCATTAACAGCACCCTATATGCACGACGGGCGATTGAAAACGCTGGAAGAGGTTATTGACTTTTATGATAGCGGCTTTCATTACAACAAAAATCTGGATGTGAACATGGCCCTGTTACCTAAAAAAAGGCTGACCCCTTTGGAGAAAAAACAGATCGTGGCATTTCTGAAAACCCTTACCGATACTGACCTCACCACCAACAAGGCCTACAGCGACCCGTTCAAATAAAAAACGCAACCCTTTTCAGGCTGCGTTTTGAATGGTACGTGTTTCCTGCTTAACGAAGCAGATGGAAGGTGCCTTTGTAGTTGAAGCGCTGACGGTTGAATCCGGTAGCTCTCATCTCGTACACATATACCCCTTCTTCAGCAGGCTGTGAATTGATATTTCCATCCCATCCTCGTGTTAAATCGTTGGTTTCGAAGATGAGCTGTCCCCAGCGGTCATATATCTTTAATTCATAATCGATAAGTGGTTTCCCTGTCAGGTTTTGAATAAATACCCCCTGCGCATAAAAGATATCATTCACCCCGTCTTTATTCGGCGTAAAGGCATTCGGAATATATATAACCGGAGGCAGGAATACACATGCTTCGTTGCTCACGCTGGTATCCGCCTTGATCGGATCATTTTCAATCGCACGAACCCGATAACAGAAAGCGGTGTCACCGTTATGGAATTCTTTATCATCGTAACTGGTAACATTTCCGGCCACCACACCTATAGTACTGAAGAGGTAGGTTTTAGGGTCCTTGTATTCCACCAGGTATGCCGCCACCCCGTTCGACCAGTCCTGATACGGAGTCCAGGTAAGGTTCACCACATAATTGGTGTTGCCTGCTTTCAGTAAAATGGACTTGCCAATGTTAGATCCCGGATTTACGTTCCCGCAATAATCCTTCATGCGTATCCGGTAAGAATAACTTGCCGCATGCACATCGGCTTTGGTATCGAGGAATGAGCCGGTAGTAGTGCTGCCGATATTCATGAAGCTGCCTTCATACCGGTCGACCAGATAAAGCTTTTTGTTTGTATTTACTTTGCCGGTAGTATCCCAGGTGATGAGAATGTCCTTGTCGTTGACCACAGTAGCATTCGTAAGCACCAGCATGTCGTTCGGTAAATAAAACGGCGGGTGGTTAAAGTCGATGTTGCTGCGTGAAATAAAACCGGTGCCTGGTTGCACCGCATCTACATAATAATAATAGTCCGAATCACACAAATTGGCGTCGATATAACTGGTATCCGCATCGGTGAGTTGTGCATAGAGTACGTACGGGCCGGCATATGTGTAAGCCCGGTACAATTTGTAACCAAAGGTTCCGGGAGCCCAGCCTTTATACCCGGTCCAGGTGATCAGCGTGGTGTTCTGATTTTGCGTGGTTGCATCCAGATAGATACTGGCATGTACGGTTGACTTGGCCGACAGGTAATTGCAATTGTCGATGGCATCAACTGTGTAGGCATACGATTGTGTTTTTACATTGATGGCATTGTTATCGAGATGGGTGGTATCGTTCACCGCATTTTTTGTAAACAGTGTATCGTTCACCGCATTTTTTGTAAACAGTGGCAGCATGCCGGCCCCGTTGTTCCGGTGCACGGTGTACGAAACAAAATCGGCTGCGGTGTTCTTGCTCCAAACAATCCGTATTTCCGCATCGTTCACTACGGTTACGTAGTAGATCTGTGGTTGCGATGGAGGCAATGAATCGAATACTTTTATTTTATTCAGCATTTGCAAAGAATCCATACATCCCAGTGTATCGGTCACGATCAGCTTCACTGAATAGGTTCCCGGATTCTTATAGGTATACGGCAAAGGAGCCGCCGCGTCGGATGTATCGGCGAGTGTGGATGGATCGCCAAAGTCCCAATGGTATTTTGAAACCGGAACGGCCGATGTGGTGAGGTTTGTGATGCGCACCGTTCCTCCCGGACAAATGGCTGTATCGAGCACTGCAAACTGCGCATCCGGGATCTGATAGCTCTCAATGAAGTCGGGTTTTATAAGAGTATCCGTACATCCGTAAATATTCGTAACAATGAGCTTCACGGTATATTTGCCAGCGGTTCCAAACACATGTATCGGATTCTGAATGGTATCGTCGGTGATACCATCATTTTCGTAATCCCATTTCCACTTCACCGCACCTTTCGATGTGTCGACAAACTGCACCCCGAACGGAGCACAATCGGTGCTGTCGTTTACATAAAATCCGGCCTGCGGGTTACGGTAAACAACAATGCTGTCGGCCGGTTGATAAAACTGAAAGCAGGTTCCTGAGTTATCGTATACAAAAAGGCTCGGGTGATACACCGTAAAAGGCGCCGTAGCACTGGCCAGATAATAGGTTTTATCACCAATGGCCGTGGAGTCGATAGGGCCGAAACCGTAATTGAAATAGAACTTGGATACATACCGGCTGCTGTCGACAATATGCACCGTAAGTGGTTCACACCCTTTGTTATTATACAGCTTGAAATACGGTACAGGACCTACAATGCGAATGTAAGCAGTCTTTGTTACGGTATCCCGGCATCCGTACATATCGGTAACTACCAGCTGAATATCGAAGGTTGATTTTCCGTTTTTAATAGCAAAGATGTGGGCTACAGAACTGTCGGTGGTGACCAGGCGGGGTGATCCGTCACCAAAATCCCAGTCGAACTGAACGGCACCGATGGAATTGCTTTTCATCCGAACCAGCACCGGACCGCAGATATTCTCTGTATCATCGGAAGCAAAATCCGCTTTCGGCTTGGTAACAAAAACAGTAAATGTAGCTGTATCCTTGCAACCATCGGCAGTAGTAGCCACCAGATTCAACGTGTGATAACCGGTGGTAGAGAATTTCACTTTAGGGCTGGTAGATGTATCGTAGGGTGAGAAGCCTACCGATGCGTCGGAGTACCATTTAAATCCAACCGGATTCAGAGCAGAAAGGTTGGTAGGACTGAGTGTATCGTACAGGCATACCACATTGTATGCATAAAAGCCGGCATACGCACCAATGTTCACTGTAATTTCATTAGCCGGATCGAGTGAGGTACAGCCTTCGCTGTTTTTGAATTTGCAGTTGATCTTATACGTACCACGAACCGTAAATGCAATTCCGGTTGACCCTGCCGTGTTATTGGCAATACTGAAACCGGTGGCAGAGGCGCCGTTTCCGGCGGGCGTACAGGTCCATTCATAGGTAATGGTATTGGAAGGATTAACATAATGAAGATTGTAGAGGATGGCACTCGTGAAGTTTAGCGTAGTACCCGGACAGGCCGTCAGTTTATTTGCTGAAATACTTCCTTTAATACCGCTCACCTGTATGTAATTTGATCTGGTGATACTGTCGGCACAGAAAATACCGTTGATGCCCCGGTACGTTACATGGTATATTCCGGGGGTGTTGAATGTAGCTGCAAACTGAGCCCCGGATCCGCTGATAGGGCCCGAGTTAATTACAATATTGGTACTGTCTTTATGTTTGATGGTCCAGCTATGCACCATGGTGGTGATCACCGGTGTTGTATTTTCCTTAAACGTAATACTTGCGCCCGCGCAAATATTGGAATCAGTAACCGTGAAGCCGGCCTTTGGCAAGCCAATAGTTATGAAACTGTCTTTTAGCAATGTATCACCGCAGCCAAAGGCGTTATACACCTCCAGTTTCACATTGTATTTTCCCAGATTATAATAATACATGATGGGGGCCGGTACGGTGTCTGTTTTCAATATGGTCACCTTATCCAGATCGTAGAAGGTCCATCTGAATTTTTTGGGCGCCTTATTGCTGAATGGCGGTGTGTTGTCGCCAAAGTCGATACGTTGCCCCATACAGGCTACCTGAGGCGAAGCATTAAAGTCGGCAGCTGCCGTATCCACAACAATATAGTCGGTTACACGCACGGTATCGGCACATCCGTTTGTATTCGAAACGACCAGGCGCACATCGAAACGTCCGAATTTGGGTATGATGAAGGTTGGATTCTGGGCTGTGGAAGTAAACAACACCGTAACCTTATTCAGGTCGTACACCGTCCATGCATACGAGTTAACACCTGTAGCAGGCAAGGTGCTTGTACTGGTAAAATTCACAGTATCGGGTACGAAGCAGTTCCGCTGGTCGGGTGAAAAGAAACTTGCTACCGGTGGGTTTACCGTAATATAATTCGTTTGTGATTTCGTTGAGATGCAACTGTTGTAATTATAATCCAGTTGTACGTCATAGGTTCCAATGGTTGGATATTTTACAAATACCGTATCGGAGTTCAGGGTTCCCTGTACAAGTGAAGCCCCGTTGAGTGTCCAGGTGAATTGACCGGGCAAGGGCATACCCACGGTGGTATTTACCAGTCGCACCAACTGGTTACGGCATACGCTGGTGTTATTGGCCTGAAAAGAAATAACTACCGTTGCACCAACGCTTATGTAGTTCGTTCGGGTGAATGAATAATTGCAACCCACATCGGTGATCACATTCAGTGTTACGGAATACAAACCGGGGTTGGCATACACCACAGAAGGCGTTACTGCATTACTGATGGGCGTATTACTGCCGGTCATGGTCCAGATATACGATACGATGGATTGTGTTCCCAGGTTGGTTACATTGGGGGTGAAGGTAACATTGCGTGGATTGCAACCGGCTACGGAACTGGCCGTGAAGTCGATGGTTGGTTTTGAAACCACACGCACTACCGAGTCTTTGCTGGTGATACCCTGACAACCTAGTGAATCGCGTACGATAAGTGTTACCGATTTATATCCGGAGAAATTGAAGAAATGCTTGATCACAGCCGGGCCGTTATTGTACACCACACCATCGATGATCCAGTCGCGGCTCATCGATTTGGGTGTGTTATCGGTGAATGTGATGGTGTCAGCCCCGTTGCAGATGAGTGTATTGTTAACCGTAAAAACAGGAACCGGTTTATTGCCTACGGTCACATAATTATTTTTTGTTATTACACAGGTTCCGCCCAGCGGTAAAAATACTTTTAGTTTAATGGTGTAGAATCCGGCGATGGTGAATACATTCACTTTAGAAGAATCGGACGATGACTGGCTGGAATAGCCGGTGCCAAAGTCCCATGAAAATTCGGAACCGGAAGGAAAACCGGTGGCGGTAAATTTTGCCAGATGCGGCACACACCCGTTGGGGGTATTGGTGTAGAAATCGATCCCGGTGCACTGGGCCAGCAACTGAGCCCCGTACAACAGCAGAAAGACCGTGAAGCCAATAGTTTTCTTTATCATAGCAATTTCCCTTTTACGATTTACAAAGTAGTGAAAAAACAAAGTAAATAACAAGTGAATGCGCACTCAATTACACGAAAAAGAATAAACAAAATTAAAGGGGAGAAACGTCTTATCTGTTCAGAAAAACAGAATACACCGTTTGGAAGATGAGTTTCAAATCGAGTGCCAGCGACTGACGTTCGATATACTCAAGATTCAGTTGCAATTTCCGGGGAAGAATTTCACGGATATAATACGATTCGGGGTTTGTGGCGGCGGCCAGCAGTTCGTTTTCGTTTCGGAATTCGATGGAAGCCCGGTCGGTAATTCCCGGTTTCACCGTCAGCACACGCTGCTGTTCGGGCGTGTATAAATCCACGTATTTCCGCACTTCCGGGCGGGGGCCCACCATACTCATATCGCCTTTCAGCACATTTATGAGCTGGGGTAATTCATCGATTTTGTATTTTCTCAGGAACCGGCCTGCCCGGGTGATCCGCTGATCGGAATTGCCAACGGTGAGCTGAAGTTGCTTGTCCGATTTAGGAAACATGGTACGGAATTTCAAAAGATTAAAATCCTTATTCCCTTTCCCCACCCGCTTCTGTATGTAAAAAACACCACCCCTGCTGTCGAGCAATACCGCTATTGATGCCAGAATAAACACCGGACTCAGAAAAATAATTCCGAAAAAGGCACAAAAAAAGTCAAAAATCCTTTTTACCATCCACATACTTCATGAACCGATTCAATCAATTTTTGCGCCACCGTATCTGTTTGTTCGGGTGTCAGATCAAAATACACCGGCAAGCTGATCTCATTTTCATACATCGAAAAAGTCACCGGATAATTTTTAATGTCGTATCCGAGCGATGTATAATAACTCATCATCGGTACCGGAATAAAATGCACATTCACACTTACTTGCTTTTCAAAGATCTTTTGGATGATGGCATCACGCCGGGTCTCATCCACGCCTTTCACACGCAATAGAAACAGATGACAAGAAGAGCCTGCAATCTCATTTTCAACCGGAGGCAACAAAGCCCAATCACAGGCAGAGAACCATTTCATGTACCGTTTCACAATCTCTTTTCTACGCGGCAGGGTTTCCGTTTCATATCTCGATAACTCAACAAGACCTATGGAAGCCAGTATGTCGGTCATGTTGCACTTATACCCTGCTTCTATTATGTCGTATTTCCACTGTCCGGGTTGCATCTTGGCCAGGGCATCTTTTGTTTGCCCGTGAAGTGAGGTGATATAAAGCGACTTGTACAGGTCGTCACAGTTGAATTCAGTGAAGTTCAGACAAATGGCTCCTCCCTCTGCGGTGGTAAGGTTTTTAACTGCATGAAACGAGGTGACCGATACATCGGTAAGGGCACCTGCCTTTTTATTTTTATAGGTGGCCCCAATGGAATGCGCGGCGTCACTAAGGATCATGATCCGTCCGAGTTGTTGCTGGTTTGGATGTGCCGGACGGAAAAGTGATTTAACCGCTTTTGTATTCACCAGGGCATTGAGTGCGTCGTAATCGCAGGGCCATCCGCCGATATCCACCGGCATGATCACTTTTGTGCGCGTTGTGATCAACGACGAAATACCTTCCGCATGCATATTGAAATCTTCGCCACAATCGGCAAAAACAGGAGTTGCACCGCAATGGATCACCACATTGGCCGTAGCGCTGTAGGTATATGCAGGTACAATTACTTCATCGCCGGGCCCAACGCCGAACCAGCGAAGCATTAACTCCAGACCGGCTGTAGCAGAATTCACACAAAGCACACGCCGGCACTGCATATATTGCTGCAGTTCCTGTTCGAACCGCTTGGTTTTCGGGCCCGTGGTTATCCAACCCGAACGTAATGTATCGGTCACTTCTGCTATTATCTTTTCGTCGATACGGGGAGGAGAAAAAGGGATCATGAATGAGGGGAGGTTAAGGTTAAGGTTAAGGTTAAGGTCGAGAGAACATGAAGAATGCCGCTGAAATCACCAACTGTATTTTCGCTTTACTTTTTACTCTTCACTTTTTACTAACTACCATCTGCCAAAAAGGTTTAGGAGTTTAGGGTTTAGAGTTTAGGATGAGGATGAGGTTAAGGTTAAGGTTAAGGTCAAGGTCGAGAGAACATGAAGAATGCCGCTGAAATCACCAACTGTATTTTCGCTTTACTTTTTACTTTTCACTTTTTACGAACTACCATCTGTCAAAAAGGTTTAGGAGTTTAGGGTTTAGAGTTTAGGTCCAGGTTAAGGTCGAGGCTTGCCCTGAGTCCGCCACAGGCGGATCGAAGGGTTGAGGGGGGTACGATTTCGCCGCGGATGCGTAAATACGTTCAATAATATCCACCACCTTCAAGCCTTCGAGGGCACTGGTGGTGAT
>JBGAVF010000047.1:0-14598 GCA_044228315.1 Bacteroidia bacterium
CGGGTTGCCGAACATGCTTCTGAAGCCGGTAACATACGCATAACGCCACAACCGGCTCAGGAGAGTATTGAGGTGTACACAGGACTGAAAACAGGATTTACTTTCAACATCTGCGACAACAGCGGTAAAGTATTGCAAACCGGTGGTTCGGAAAATGAACGCACCCGTATTGATATCCGGAATTTGCCTCAGGGCATGTATTACCTGAGTATTTCACAGTACGGCCGTACCTTGTATACCAGGCCATTTATTAAAACCAATTAGCGCGGCTTAAAAAACCACTAACGGGATTGTGTTGTCTGAACGTTTACTGCGTGGCACCAATAAAAGCCTTATAAACGCGGGTATCTGTGTCGGGGTTCGTGTTGATTTCAAGCAAGGCATGCCTGTTCTTCCCTGAAAAAAAATGGCTTAGTACTTCTTCAAGCGAGGCTGTATCAGACGCTGTAAAATAGTCGAATCCGAAATCCATGGCTACCCTGGCGGCACTGCGTTGATGCGGGGTTTCAAAATACGGATCCAGCTCCTTCAGTGCCGATGGGCCATCAATGAGGCGGAAAATACCTCCGCCTTTGTTATTGAGTACAATGACCCGCAACCGGTTGTGCAGGTGTGCATGCCAGAAGGCGTTGATATCATAAAAAAATGCTATGTCACCGGTGACCAGGGTGGTGATTCCGTTAAAACACCATGAAGCACCCACTGCGGTTGACGACGACCCGTCGATACCACTGGTGCCCCTGTTGCAAAAGGTTTTACAATCAGCACGAACGCCCAATATGGTGGCATACCTTACCGGCATACTGCTCGAGAGCTGAAGCATAGAACGAGACGGCAGGGCCTGCAAGATTTTTTGTACGGCAAGCAATTGCGTCAGTGGCTCCGTTGCGGCTATCCGCATTCGTTCTGCGGTATGTAAAGCCAGTGTGTGTTTCTCCCACACATCACGGTACACCCTATTGGTCTCCGAACTGCCGGGCCATAATGCGAATACCTTTTCGGGGGTCTGGCGCAACACATGCGTAAGGGTTTGAAACGGATCTCCCACATGCCCGGTTCGTTGCACATGGAAATGCAAACGCGGTTTATTGCTTTTTAAAAATGTCTTCAGACTCTTACTTACCACCGGTCCGCCCATAGTTATCAGAAGTTCAGGCGCCAGTTCCTTATGAAGCGAGGTATTACGTAGCAACACATCATACGAGGTGATCTTATCCGCTATGCCATCATTGGCGAGTACATCAGCAAGTACCACCGGGGTGTATTTCTCAACGAAACGTGAGAGGGCGGTTGTTTCTGTGCGATGGCATGTACCTGAACCCAAAACCAGCATTACTTTTCGGGATTTTTGTGCGGCATCATACAAAAGACCCATATCAGAAGTATCGAACGAAGAAACGTGTGCCGGCAGTAAGGTACCTTCTTCATCGGGCCATGCCGACTGCGGGTAGGAGTATTCTTCATCAGGCCCGGGATAGAACGGTTCACGAAAAGGGATATTGATGTGAACCGGCATTTGCTGCTGCCCTGATGAGATGATGAGGGAGGTAATACGAAGAATGGTGCCCTGTGGGTCCGGATCTTCGTTGAATACAGGCAATGAGTACTGATCAAGAATATGCTTTTCGAATATTTGCTGCTGATGAATGGCCTGTCCGTCCCACTGATCGATAAGTTCAGGAGGGCGATCGGCGGTGATGGCCACTACCGGTATTTGCTGATAGTATGCTTCGCAAATTGCAGGATAGAGATTCAGAACAGCAGTGCCGCTGGTACAGATCACTGCGGCTGGCTGTTGCGTTTGCTGGGCCACGCCCAGTGCCATGAATCCGGCGCTGCGTTCATCGGGAATGCTGTAGCAGGTGATGCCGGGATGCCGGGAAAAAGCCACGGTAAGAGGCGCATTGCGACTGCCCGGACAAATCACGGCATGTCGGCCGCCGGTATTGTAAAAGGCAGCGGCAATTGCATTTACAAATTGTTGCAGGGTAGAAAAGGCCGCAGGCATGGGCTTATTGGAAGGAAATCAGAATTTGTCCTTTTTCAACGGTGTTCTTCTCTGAGACGTGTATTTTCTTTACCACCCCATCACCAATGCTTTTCAGTATATTTTCCATTTTCATCGCTTCAAGAACGAGTAAACCATCCCCCTTTTTCACTTCCTCTCCTTCTTTCACCAGCATACGTAACACCAGACCCGGCATCGGTGCCTTCAGTTCTTTTACCTTGGAACCGGCATCGGCCGAGAAGCCCATTTTCTCGAGTAACTCATCGTAGGCATCTTTTACCTGCAGGGTTGTTTTTTTGCCGTTCACAAGTATGGTACAGGTTTTTGTTTCAACGTCGATATTCTCGGCTGACACCTCGTAAGACACGTTATTACAAAGCACGTGGAACCGGCCGTTCCCGCTGCTGATGATATCGGCCTTCACGGGGTTATTGTTAATAAAAATCATCCCGTCTTTGTTTTGTACTTCCAAAGATGTGCCGTTATTTGCTTTTACTTTTAGCATACGATAATCATTCGATTGCCGCGAATTTAACTGAAATCAGAGAATGAACTACATACGATCTTCCATAATCCTGTTTACCGCTTTTTTCTTCTTCCTTCCCGCTTGCCGGTCGTCGAAGCCCAACGGTCCCGAGGTGCCTGCCGGTTCAGTGGTTCAGCTGGATTCCATTACCATGGAAAAAATCCTGGAAGCCATACGCCAGAACGCTTCCAAAGGAAATTACGAATCACAGCCGAACTACCGTGAAACGGCGCCACGCAGCTGGGACCTGGTGCACATGTACCTGAGTGTTGCCTTCGACTATGCGAAGATGGAGATGAAAGGCAATGAATTTGTTTCAATGAAACCGGTAGCCTATCCTCAGGATTTGGTAGTGCTCGATGCTAAAAGCATGCAGATCGACAGCATTGAAAAGATTGATTCGGTTGGACGCAGGGGACAGTACCTTACCACCCAGTTACGCAGCAGTTATGAAAAAGACCTGCTTACAGTTTACTTCCCGAAAACCATTGCCCCCGGTGAACGCATCACCTTGCACATAAAATACGTGGCCAAGCCCAATACCATTCCGAACAAAGGAAGTGCTGCCATAACCGACAATAAAGGTCTTTATTTCATCAATAACTTCGGCATAGAAAGCGAAAAGCCGAGGCAGATATGGACACAGGGTGAAACCGAAAGCAACTCCGCATGGTTTGTTACCATTGATAAGCCCAACCAGAAAATGACACAGGAACTCCAGATCCTGGTGCAGGACTCTCAGGATGTAAGTTTAAGCAATGGCCTGCTGGTGAAACAGATCCGCAATAAAGACGGATCGCATACCGATATCTGGAAACAGTCGCTGCCGGCAGCACCTTATCTTACCATGATGGCAATCGGCAACTTTGCTGTAGAAAAAGACCATTACAAGAACAAGGAGGTAAATTATTATGTAGAACCAAAATACAAGCCTTACGCGAAACTGATCTTCGGAAAAACACCGGAGATGATCGCCTTTTTCTCGGGCTTACTGAAGGTGGATTATCCCTGGGAAAAATACAGCCAGGTGGTTGTACGCGATTATGTAAGCGGGGCCATGGAAAACACCTCAGCCACCCTTCACGGCGAAGCCCTGCAGCATGATGCCCGTGCCCACCTCGACAACGACTACGAAGATTATATCTGTCATGAATTATTTCATCAGTGGTTCGGCGACCTGGTGACCTGTGAGAGCTGGGGAAATCTGACGCTTAACGAATCATTCGCCACCTATGGGGAATTGCTCTGGTTTGAACACAGCCGGGGAAGGGCCGAAGCCGATTACCACAGGGAAGAAAACCTGGAAACATACTTAAGTGAAGCATCGTACAAACGATTGCCGATTGTCCGCTACAATTATGATGACAAAGAAGATATGTTCGACGCCCACTCGTATCAGAAGGGAGCATTGGTACTTCATATGCTTCGTTGCACCTTGGGCGATTCGGTATTTTTCCGCGGACTAAAAATCTACCTCGATGAAAACCGATTTCAAAGTGCCGAGATCCATCAGCTGAGGCTGGCTATGGAGAAGGCTTCCGGCCTCGACCTGAACTGGTTTTTCAACCAATGGTACCTGCGTAAAGGGCATCCGAAATACGAATTCACCTATACCTATAATGAAGACAACCAAAGCCTGAGCATTCATTCCCGTGCCCTCTCCCTCGATGAAAGTGCTCCTGTAATTTACAGGGTTCCTGCTGAAGTAGATATTTATGTAAAAGGCATTCCGGTACGTAAAAAGATCCTGATCGATTCATTGGAGAACACATTCACCTTCGACATAGCCGAGAAACCCTATCTGATTTTGATGGACCCCGAACGTACCCTGTTATGGGAAACAGAAGAGACGAAAGCACCGGAGGAATGGAAGTATCAGGCAATGAAATCGAAAAGCTATGCCTACCAGAAAGAGGCGGTAATAAAACTACTAAGCCTGGTTGAAGCCAGGGAAACCGAGTTAGGCACGGCCGACTATGCCGACCTCATTAATTACTTTCTTGCACAGCCTTTCTGGGGAAGCCGTGAACTGGGGTTGGGTGTGCTCGATGCCGCGCCACAAGAGATAAAACTATTGTATTACGACCGTATGGTGGACCAGGCCTTGCACGAGAGCAAGCCTTTGCTGCGTATTCGGGCATTGACCATTCTTACGGCCCTGAAAAAGGAAAAGGATATTGTGCCTGTGCTGCGGGCCGCCTGCAACGACTCGAGTTATCAGGTATTGAGTGAAGCATTGTACATGCTCAACACCATCGACAATACATTGGCACTTAAAATCTGTTCAGCCAATGAAGGCATCGACAACGGTACCGTTCGCCGGGCCATTGGCCATATATACAGCGCCGACACCACACACGATCATGCTGATTTTCTGGTACAAAATATCGCCTTATCCAAAGGGTATGAACGCAATTCAAACCTCATGGATCTGGAAGAATATATAAAAGGTGCCGATCCGGTGGTGGCTGTGAAGTGCCTCCAACAAATGAAGGCGGTACGCAAAAAAGGTAAAGATGATATCTTCGGTATGTTTTACAGCGATCTCCGGTTTTATTATGAAAATGAAGCCCAGAAAGCTGAGGCCCTGCTCTCAAAGATCAATGACAACCCGTCGTTACAGTATGAGTTGACAAGAAAGCTCGACTTCGCCCGTAAGATTCTGTTGCTTTGCGGCGATTGATCCGCTCTTATTTCTTCTTCGGATCGGTTACGGCCGGACTACCGGTATTCGGTTCCACTGCCTCTGATTTTTTCTTGCCCATCTCATTCAGGTATTGAATGTTGGCCTGTGCAAAGTAAAACTGCGGATACAATTCGAGTGCTTTCTGAAAAAGAATGCGTGCCGACACGGTATCATTCAGGTCTTTGGCAATCATGCCGTACAGGTTAAAGGCTGCTGCACGCAACGGTACTTTCTGCTTGTTCTCCTGATCGATGTAAAGCACTATTTCGTCCTGTTCACGGGCCTTGCTGATCACCGATTCCACGCTCAGTTTACTCTCCGCCAGACGCTTGATACGGTATTCAAGGGTAGCCTTCTGGTACATGTCGAATACATTGTACGAAAGTTTTAGCGCCTGATCATAGGTGGTGATGGCTTCGGTGATCTTCCCGGCACCTTCATAACAAATGGCCATCATACGCAGGGTCGTGGTGTCGTTCGGACGAGCAAGCTGCAGGTCGTTACATACCTGAAGACACTGAAAATACTGGCCTGTCTGGAAATAGATACGGGCCAGGGAGTCTTTCAGAGAGATCTGTCCCGGGTATTTCCCAATGAGGCTATACAGGCAGTTGACCGCAACCGGAATATCTCCGTATTTCATGGCCTGGGCATACACGGCATATTCCGGATCGGGGGTGTTCTTTTTTTTCTGTGCCGATGCCTGAAGCATTCCAACGAGCACAGCCAGCAGCAGTATTCCTTTTTTCATTCGTATTGTGTGGGTTTCTTAAACGTATTTTTCGCCATATGTAGCTTTCATATCGGCTACAATGTTCTTTATTTCCTGTTCCCGCGATTTGTCGCAAATCAATACCACGTTATCACTTTCTACAATAATAGCATTTTCGATGCCTTTCACCACAAATAGTTTGTTCGGGTCCTGAATATGGATCACACAGTTCCTGGTTTCGTAGGTACTTACATTTTTACCGGTTACGGTGTTGCCGTTTTCATCTTTTTTGTGCTTTTCAT
Organism: Bacteroidia bacterium; assembly: GCA_044228315.1. GTDB lineage: Bacteria > Bacteroidota > Bacteroidia > UKL13-3 > UKL13-3 > CAINMV01. Next base: position 6,235 of record JBGAVF010000047.1, read on the forward strand.
ACACGCTGCCCCAGGTGCCCAGATCGCTCCATCCGAAATCGCTGGGTATCACATGCACATGCTTTGACTTTTCCATGATGCCATAGTCGATGGAGATGTTGTCACACATCGGATAGTTCTTTTCAATATAGGCTGCTTCACCAGCTGTATTGTATACGGCATTCCCTTTCTTAAAAATGCCTGCGATATCGGGCAATAGTGTTTCCAGTTCGGCCAGAATGGTTTTGGTACGCCATACGAAGATGCCGGCGTTCCACAGGAACTCACCGCTTTCAATAAAATTCCGGGCCAGTTCAAGCGATGGCTTCTCGGTGAATGTTTTCACCTTACAGATGCCGTCTTTCATTTTGCCAAAGAACTGAATATACCCGTAACCTGTATCCGGGCGGTTGGGTTTAATGCCAAGGGTAACCAGCGCATCTTTTTGGGCGGCGAAGTCAAAACTCAGTTCAATGATCCGGGCAAACTCTTTTTCATCCATGATCAGGTGGTCGGATGGTGCGATCACACAGTTGGCTTCCGGGTTCATGCTGTGTATTTTGTACATGGCATACGCAATACAGGGAGCCGTATTACGCAGGGTAGGTTCACCGAGGATATTGGAATCCTGCATGCCCGGCACCTGCTTTTTTATGGTTTCGCGGTAGGCCTCATTGGTAACAACAAAAATATTTTCCCGGGGTACTACCTGTTGAAATCGGCTATAGGTTTGCTGGAAAAGGGTTTTTCCGGTATTCAGGAAGTCGAGGAACTGCTTGGGATGGCTGGTTTTGCTAATGGGCCAGAAACGGGTTCCTACACCACCTGCCATGATAACAGCATAATTATTGGGATTCATCTGCACGGGTATTAAAAAAATCGGGCAAAGATAGGCATAAAACCCTACTTTATAGCTCCTTTATAACCGATGAATCAGGCGCTCTTACCTACCTTTTAAGGACTCAGGCAAACTCTTAAAAACGAGAGTGTTTGATGCTTCAATGCAAAATCAACTTACACCACAAAATACCCGTGAGTATTGAATAAACCGGAAAATCCCTTTACCACTATTTTTTCCAGGTTTCGAAAGCTTAGTTTTTAATAAGTTTTACCCGGGTCCGCAATGTATTGTTACTAAGTTCAGCGATATATATACCCGCAGCAATACTTTCTGTATTAATAATGTTCTTGCCTTCTGCAAGCGGAGCCTCGAGCACTTGCTTACCCTCCAGTGAAAACAATTGGATCCGAAGAAATCCATCATTGGAAATCATGAGCTGGTTGTTGATCGGGTTGTTGATTTGCGTTGCATCCGGCATGCCGGCCCTTTTCATACCAACGCTCCCGATAATGTATAAGGTTACATTATCTGATACAATATCACAAGGTTCAGAGAGTGCTTTATTGATCAGTGTATAGGTGGTTGTAACAGCGGGATGTACCCGAACAGACGCTGTTGTATCGATCCGTTTCCCATTCGCCCACCACTCATATTTTTCCGGCAGGGGATTAAACGTGGTGTTGGCAAATAGTTCAACGGAATCATTGGCATTTATCACAGAGTCATTGTTCATTATGTCAACCGTCGAAAAATAATCAAGAACCAGCAATGTATCATGATACACTTCCGTATTGCCGGCTGACTCTATACGATTCCTTATTATATATTGGCCACTTTCCCTGAAATCATACCGAATGCTATCTGTTGTTCCGATTAGTACATTAGACGAACCAATACCAATTAATTGCGGTTTAAACCAATTAACAATGTACGGACGATTTAAGCAATCTGTTTTACTGACAGGTGAACTTTTAAACTGATATGTATGACAACTTATTTTTTTATATTCCCTTTTTGCTTTCGTTAATGGAATAACCTTGATTGCATAAAGCTTTGTAGTTGAATCACTCTTCACTTTATTATCATCGTAAACCGTCATTGTAAAATAGTATGGCAGGCAACTGGCCTCATCATCCATTGGAGTCCAGCAAAGTATGGCCTTGGCATGTTTGTCAATACCATTGGTGGTGCTAAAAGTAGCATTGGGTAACTTCTTATCCCAGATTATCCTTGTTGTGTCGTTTGCATCTGAATCTCTCGTAGTTATAGTTATACAAGCCGTCTGGAATGGACGTGTAGAATAATCAAATGGGCCGCTAAGGGTTGGTGGATGATTTATTGGCGTATCCACCATTAAAACTGCCATGCCGGATGCATAGCTTTCGTATGAGCCAATGAATAATTGCCCCATGATGCATAACATGATAATGAATCCGGCAAATCGCTTCATACATGATTCTGTTTTATCAAAAACGCGATGCAGCAAACAATATCAAATTGCTGGAAATGATTGAATCTATTACTTGCTACAATACCGTTTTGTATACAGCCTAACAAATATACTCACTTTAGGGAATACGTTCCATATACTCCCAAACACTATTTCTCCAGTGCTTTGAAATATTCCTTCACCATTTGCCGGTAATAGGTATTGAGGCCGGGGGTGACCGATTTCAGGTATTCGGCTTCCTTGTTTTTCTGACGGATATACTCTTCCATGGAAGGCGGGATGCGCTGCTGCATCTCTTTGCCGGCGTGCGATTCCCGTTTGTTATCCTGTTCCCGTTCACGCTCGGCCTTTTCACTTTCGAGCAGGCGGGTTAAAATATCCTGTTGCCGTTTCAGGGTTTCCGGGTCCAGATGCTTGTACACCAGTTCCTTTTCGGTTTGTTCCATCAGCTCCTGCAGTTTCTTCAGATCACCCAGCTCGTTGCCGGTGCCTCCCTCCTCTTTCTTCAATTGATCCTGAAGCTGCTGCATATAACGGCGTAACGCAGCCTGCTGGGCAGCCATCTTCGCAAACTCTTCACTCATCTGGCCCTGCGACATCTGCCCGTCTTTCATCTTCTGCTGCATCTCCTTCATTTTATTATTCAGCTCTTCCTGCATTTTACGCATGGCTGCCGCACTGGGTTTTTTGCTTTTGCCTGGCTTACTGCCTTTACCTCCCGGCTTGTTACAGCTTTTATTTCCGCTCTTCTTGCTTTTGCTTTCCTGTTCCTGTTGTTGCTGCATCTGATTCAAAGCTTCGCTCAGCATCACCGCCAGGTTGTTAACACTCGTCATGATATACTGCTGCTTGTTCCGGGCATCGTATATACGCCGGTCGCCCATGGCCTTAATGGCATCCTGCATATTGGCATTGATCTTCGATATCTCCCGGTTCACAAAGGCTTCAATCTTTACCTGACGTTTGCTCAACGCAAGCAAGCTGTCTTCAATAATACCGGCATCATCTCTCAGGTTTTTCTGGCGCTGTCCGGCGGCTACAAACTGCGGACTGTAATTGTTTATGGTTTGCAGATCCTTCATCAGCGCTTCCTGGTCGTAGGAGAGCTGTATCAGGTTCTCGAGGATGCCACGCAACGTGGCAATATCTTCCTCCAGTTCCTTCGATTCCATTTCAGCCATATTCTCCTCCATCTTGTCTTTCATCTCCTTCATCTTCTCGGCTGCTTTTTTCTGGTTTTTCGAAGCCTTGCTTTTCTGGTTTTTACCCAGATTTTCACTGCCTTCTTTTTGTTCCTTCTGCACTTCTTCGGCTTCCTTTTTGGTATCGGCAATATCTTTCGGATCTTCCAGTTCCTTGTTTTCCTTTTTGATCTCTTCCATTTGCTTCATCAGATCCTCCATCTTCTTATTCAATTCATCCTGTTTCTCCTTGATGTCCTTCGGATCGGAATTGGGCTGTTCGCTCTGCTGGGCAAGTTTCTCCTGTTCCTTCTGCAGTTTATCAAGGTCTTCAATGGCCTGTTTCATCTTTTCCTCCACCTTCATTTGCTTGAACATCTCGATATTACGGTCCAGTTCCTTCTCTACGTCCTTATCCGAAAGTTTCATCTTATCGAGTTGCTCCTGGATCTGATCCTTGTTGCCTTGCTGCAACATCTTCTGCAGGTCTTCAAAAAGTTTCTTCATCTCCGGTGTCATCACCTCTTCCATCAGTTTTTGAAGTTCCTTCTGCTTCTCAAGAAGCTCATCGTTCGGTTTGGCATTTTCATTCTGCTTCGATTTGTTCTGCTCGTTTTTCTGGGCCGTTGCTTCGATCTTTTCCTGCAGGGCCTTTTGCTTGTCGATGAGCTCCTGGATCTGCTTCTTATCTTCCCAGCTCAGGGTCTTTTTCTCGAGCAGTTTCTTCTGCAAGGCATCTATTTTCTTCTGAAGTTCTTTTACTTCCTTGTAGGTATTCTCCATATCCTTCACCGTTTCCTTATCCTGCTGTGAAGCTTCTTTACGCACCTCGGCCTGGCTTGGTGCCTTGTATACCGATATCTTACTGCGGGTCGATTTCGGCCCCTGCACACCGTCGTTATCCCATACTTCAAAATAATATTCCACTTCTTCTTCCGGTTGCACGCCTATGCTGCTGAGATCGAACGAATAGAAGAAACGTTGCGGCATTACCGCCGGATTTATCGTTACCGGAATGGATACCACGGCGCCCTGCACATGACCGGAGTCGAGGGCCTTTATAAAGCGGTAACTGAAGTTCAGACGGGTGAATCCGTGATCATCGTCCATGGTGCCGGTATAGTAGAACAACCGGTTGCTGAGTGAATCGAGGGCCTCCACTACCGAAACAGAAGGATATTCATCGTTCACCACACTGATGTGGAAAGGAATGGAATCCAGACCTGCCACTTTGTTGTTGCTGGTAGTAATGGTGTAGCGTTCACTTTTCAGGAAGCGCCGGGTAAAAGTGTAGGTCTCCTCATTTTTGCGTGAAGCCTTTAGCAAGGCATCATCAAAACGGAGCACCACTTCTTCGGTGTTGGCAGTACCCAATGTCCAGGTGATGGTGCTGCCCGCCGGCACGGTAATATCACCGTCGTTCTCGAAGGTCTGGGGTTTCATTCCCAGGTAAGCCGGATATTGTACGGCTGCGGTAAAATGCAAGAGGGCAGGCTTGGGAAGTACTTCCAGTTCGTATTCTTTACTGTAAAAGCCGGAGGCTGAAAACTGCAGCGTGGTGTTTTGCTGAAGATTGCGAAGGTTGTAGATAAAATGCAACGGATCGGTCTTCTCCATTTTATATCTGTGCCCGTCAATAAGCAGATACACTTCGGCCGGCAATTCATCGCCCGACACTTTTAACTGCACATTATAATCCTGTTGCTGCATGGCCTGCAACTTTTCATTTTCCAGCTGAAATGTGAACGGAGCCTGTTTTTCGAAATAGGTGGCCGGATGGCTGAGTCGTTTGGTACTCTCGGTGATGATGCGGGAATTTATAAAGAAGATACCGATCAGCACCAGCACCGACGGGAGCGCATATTTGAGGTATTTCCGGTTCTCGTTCAGGTTTATGGCATTGGTAAACGGCACCGGGCGCAGCTCTGTAATTTTCTGATCAATGGAAGCGAAAAGCAACGCATCGTTCGAGTGGCCCTGTTCAGCCAGATGATGCAATTGCAGGGTGTTCAGCAGTTTATCTTTTACATCGGTAAAATGGGTGCCGATAATAGCCGCAGCCTGCTCGTAGTTGATGGTGGAGGTGAGCCGGTACAAGCGGGTAAGGGGCAGAATAATAAAACGGATGAGAACAAACAGGGTGAATCCTAAAAAAAGACTGGCAATAATAATACGAACGGTGGCATTGAATTCTCCGAAATATTCCAGTACCACCGCCAGCAGGTAGGCGGTTACCAATCCGGCAACCGTGTATATGGCCCCCCGGTAGAGCTGGTTTTTATAGTACTTGCGTATGAAGGCATCCAGCTTCTGAATCAATATCTGATAGTTTCCCATGTTTCTTTAAACGTCTTTTTCCTCAGGAAGTTACGAATATAACATTTCATTCCCTTATGCTTTTATGCATTACGAACCGGTAAAGTAAACCTTCTGTAAAAAAGTAACCGACAAATACCCTAAATCCCGTAGGCTATGAAGTGAGAGCCGGGGTCGGGACCTCCGTTTATTGTTCCCTCAACGGGGTTTCATTAATTCGCTTGAGTTCCAGATTTTTTCGCGGATTCACCAGCAAAGGCACCTTTTCAACAATGAGGGAGCTGGTATCCAGACCGAATGCCCTCGACTCGGTAAGAGACAGGCCTTTTAAAAAGTCGTATGAATCCATAATGAACTCTTCGAGTGGAGGAAGGTCGTAGTCGTTGGCCAGCTGACGTTCGATTACAACGAAGCGGTAGTCACCCGGTATGGAATATTTCCGGAGTGAATGGTAGCGGCTCATGTAGTCGAATTCCTTTTTAGCCACCATGTCATCGACCACCTTTCGGAAAAGTGCATTGATGCGTTGCTCCACCCGGAATCCCAGATGAAAGTCCACACGGAAAATTTTTCCGGGAACCAGGGTATGCACCTCAAACTCTTTTCGGTACGGATCATCAGAGACGTTTACATGCAGAAACCAGTATACATCGGCACGCTTGGGTTGCTTATTCAGAATGGAATAAATGTTTTTTGTTTCAATAAGTTTCGGATTGTCGCTGGCGGTGAAATACACCAGATTAGTTGCGAATTTGGAAATGCTTTCGTCGTTACTAACATCAATGAGCGTTGGCAGCTGTTCTTTAAACTTAATAAACGACACGAACCGTTTTTTAATAGCCGCCGCCTTAAACCAGACTGCCATGATAAAGATGAGCCCGAAACAGAGCAGTAAGGTTACCCAGCCCCCGTGCATAAATTTTTTAAGGTTCGCGATCAGAAAACACAATTCGATGAACAAATATCCGATAAGGTACAACCATACAAAATTTTTATTCACCCGGTGCAGCACCAGGTAATGCGTTACCAGCACCGAGGTAGACAGCATGGCCAGGGTAATGGCCAATCCGTACGCTGCTTCCAGATTCGAACTTTCGCGGAAGATGAGCACAATAGCAAGACAGCCTACCATCAGGATCCAGTTGATACTCGGTACATACACCTGTCCTTTGGCTTCGGTAGGGAATTTGATACGTACCTTGGGCCAGAAGTTGAGTCGCATGGCTTCACTTACAATGGTATACGAGCCGGTGATGAGTGCCTGTGAAGCGATGATGGCCGCGAGGGTGGCAATGGTGATGCCCGGCAACAGAAACCATTCGGGCATGATGGCATAGAACGGATTCACACCCACGCCGATCTGGTCAGTGTTTTCCTTCGTACTGCATCATGCAGGCCTTTCTGCCGAGATAGTTGGTGACCAGGGCTATTTTTACAAACACCCAGCTGACCCGTATATTATTCTTTCCCTTGACCCAGATCGCTGTACAGCGCTTCGGCTCCTGTGGTACACAAAAACACGGCACCCAGTATCCAGAACCCTTCCTTGTAATTCACCAGCAGGTTTATTGCGTAATAGGGATTCAATGCCTGAATGATGTGCGGGAAGGCAGAAACCTCATTAATGCCAAGTACCAGCAACATGGTGAACCATACGGCCATCATAGGGCCAAAAGCTTTGCCCACAATGCTGGTGCCAAACTGCTGAATAAAGAAGATGGCGAAGATGATTCCCAGCACGATGGGAACAACGGGAATGTGGTATTCTGTGTATTTCAGTTGCAACCCTTCAATAGCCGATGAAACCGAAATGGGTGGTGTAATGAGTCCGTCGGCCAGGAGTGCTGCGCCCCCAATAATAGCGGGAATATGCAGCCATGGTTTGGTACGGCGCACAATGGCATACAAAGAGAAAATGCCTCCCTCCCCGTTGTTATCCGCATTGAGGGTAATGATTACATATTTTATGGTGGTGAGCAGGGTGAGTGTCCAGAAGATACAGGAGACACCCCCATAGATCAACTCCTTTGAGATCACCTTCTCGTCGAGTATGGATTTAAATACATACAAAGGCGATGTGCCGATGTCTCCGTAAATGATACCCAGGGTGATAAGTAACCCGGCGGTACTTACTTTCTGCAAATGAGACTTGTCCAATGGGTTTGAAAAATTTGTCGAATTTATCGTTTTGTTTGCCCGGAAAAATTAATTTCTCATTATAAAACGGAATCCTCCAGGCGCCGGAGATCGTATTTTTTTCGTTGGTTCACAAGCAGAGGTACTTTTTCCACCACTATGGCACTGGTATCGAGTCCGTAGGCTTTGGTTTCATTCACGCCCATTACTTTCAGGGCCGAATAGGTGTCAATAATAAACTCTTCGAACGGAGGCAATTCATTATCGTTCAGTACCCGGTCGATCACCACAAATTTAAAGTCGGCCTGAACATTGTTTTTCTTCAGGCTCTCGTAATGGCTTAATGTGTCAATTTCTCCTTTGCTCACCATATCATCAATAGCGATCCGGAACAAATGGCTGATACGCTGATCCATACGGAATCCCAGATTAAAATCCACTCGTATTATTTTACCTTTCAC
>JBGAVF010000048.1:0-14449 GCA_044228315.1 Bacteroidia bacterium
ATTTCGCCATCGGGGTTTTTGGAGCGGTATTTATGACAAATCAGTCGACCAACTTCAGCATCCTGGGCGGGCCGAGATGGTTCCGCATGGCCTCCTTTTCTGCAAATGCAGCCCCCGGCTGTATGGAATTCAGCGCCGACGGCAACACACTTTATTTTGGTATCGGTGCCAGCCTGTACCGGGTGAGCGGCATCAACACAGCCAATTACGATAGTACCTTCAACGACAATCCGGCAGCTCACGGCATCACCGTCGAAACCCTTCCCATCATTACTTCCGGCGGAAACATAGAGGGCATTGCCTGCGACCTGAGAAATAATGACCGGTTGCTGGTAGTGACCGGCACATTCGGTGTGAACGATCATGTGTTTATTTGTTCCAATGCCCGTGCACCCCAGGCATCGGTAAAATTCACCTCCGTGCAGGGCAACCTGCCAGCCTTTCCCTGTTACGATGCGGCCATCGACTATACCGATACCAACACTTTTTTGGTGGGCACTGAATACGGGATGTATGCCTCCTTCGATGCCGGCAAGACCTGGAGCGAACAAAATACGGGTATGGCCCGTGTGGCTGTGTATCAGATCAAGCAAAACATCGACCAGCGCCAGCCCTGGACCGGCTCGAAATACTACCTGGCCACCTTTGGCAGGGGCATGTTTGAAAGCACCTCCCTTACCACAGGTATCAACGCCGCTTCGAAATCATCGGTGGGCAGCGACCTGAAGGTTTTCCCGAATCCCGCCACACAATTCCTGAACCTGAATACGAACGAGAACGGGGAGGTGAGGGTTTACGATATGAAAGGCCTGTGTGTGCTAAAAACCGTGTACACAAGCGGCGACCGGGTGGATGTGGGTGCCCTTGTAACGGGTACCTATATTCTTGAGTTTGAGCGGGGTGGAAGCATTCAACGCACCCGGTTCATAAAAGCAGGGCATTGATCACCGGGCAGGTGGAAGGCGTAATTACTCCCGAAATCTCATGGGTTTCATTTCAGATATTCGGATTATTTGCCTACTTTTGCCAACCTTTTTAAAAACAAGGGAAATACCGTGGAAAAGTTCCAAGAGTATGCTATCGAATATGCGAAACTGGCGAATGGGCAACACACCTTCGAGTATACCGTATCCGATGCCTTCTTCGGGGCCTTCCCGGAAAGCCGTATCAAACACGGAACCGTTCAGTGCCGCGTAACGATTGATAAAGAAGATGATGTGCTGCAGCTGTTATTTGAAACGGAAGGTTCAGTAAATACCACGTGCGACCGTTGCCTGAATTCACTGGCGTACCCGATACAAAGTGAAGACCGGCTGATCGTTACACTGGGTAGTGATTATGAAGAGCAGGATGCCGATGTGATCGTAATACCGGATTCTGAGACAGTGATCAATGTGGCACAGTATCTTTATGAATACATACACATTGCATTACCCATGATCATTAACTGCGACGGGCTGGAGAATGTGGAGTGCGACGAGCAGATACTGAAGTATATAAACCATACCGCAGAAGAAGCCCCCGATGAACCGGAAGCTGACCCGCGGTGGAACGCATTAAAAGACCTAAAGTCCAAGAAAGATAAATAATTTTAGTACCCTAGAGCCATGCCAAATCCTAAACGAAAGATATCGAAACAACGCAGAAACAAGCGTCGTACACACGATAGCGTAGCCACTGCCACCCTTCGCCGCGATCCGAATACAGGCACTGTTTCTTTATATCACCGCATTGATATGGAGAACGGAATGTATCGCGGCAAAAAAGTGTTCGACGTAAAAGAGTAGTTGCCTACGAACCGCAACCCTCGTTTTCCGACGCCCGAACGGATTAAGCCTGAAGCTTAGTCCTTTTTTTGTTCAGCAGTTTTTTTTAAATCAGCAATTCATTTCAACGGTAATACCATTAAGTACATGAAAATCGGAATTGACATTATGGGCGGGGATTTTGCCCCCAAAGAAGCAGTGCTCGGATGTATTCAGGCGCTCGAACAGATCCGTCCTGAAAATACCATTGTAATGTTCGGTGATGAACCCACGGCCCGTGAACTGCTGAAAGAAAATAATGTAGACCCTTCCTTGTTTGAGTTCGTACATACCACCGAGGTGATCGAAATGAGCGAAAACCCTACCAAGGCGGTCGCTTCTAAAAAGAACTCAAGTATCAACGTGGGCTTTGCCATGCTGGCCCAGCAAAAAATTGATGTATTCATGAGCGCCGGCAATACCGGTGCCGTTATGGTGGGGGCTGTGTTCAGTGTGAAACAGGTTCCCGGTGTGTCGCGTCCTACCATCATTTCCGTGCTGCCCAAACTGAACGGAGGCTTTGGTGTGCTGGTGGATGCCGGTACCAACTCCGACTGCAAACCCGAAATGCTCGATCAGTTCGCCGTATTAGGGTCCCTCTTTTGCGAATGCATCTACGGCATTGAAAAACCCAAAGTGGCCCTCATGAGTGTGGGTGAAGAAAAGGAAAAAGGCAATGCCCTTACCCTGGCCACCTTCCCGCTGCTCGAAAAAAATCCGCATATCAACTTCGTTGGCAACGTGGAAGGATACAATCTTTTCGACGACAAGGCTGATGTGATCGTATGCGACGGCTTTACCGGCAATATCATGATGAAGCTCGCCCAGAGCATTTATAAGATCATGCGCAAAATGGGCAATACCAACGCCTATTTCGACCGATTCAACTACGAAATATATGGCGGCACTCCGGTTCTTGGCGTGAATGCACCGGTGCTGATCGGCCACGGAATTTCGAATGCCACCGCGTTCAAGAACATGATCTACCTCGGACAACAAATGGTGGATACCGATGTTACCGGCCGCATCAAAAAGGAACTTCTCGACCTCAAAGGCAACGGAACAGAGTCCTGAAATTGACGTATTTTTACCGGCACTTATACCTGCCGGATCATGCGTTTAAAAATTTTATCCCTTTCCCTTCTCTCATTATTTTTTGCTTCGTGCGACATCTTACAGGCTGTTGCCAAAGAAGCACTTGCTATTCCTACCAGTGCTGAAGCTGCCGGTGGATTAAAGGATGCCCTCAAACAGGGCATTGGCACCGGTGTTGATTATTTATCGGCCCGTGGCGGGTTTTCCAACAACGCCATGTATAAAATACTGTTGCCACCCGATGCACAGAAGATCGCCGACAAACTGCGCGATCTGGGTATGGGTCCACAGGTTGACAATGTGATTGCCAAACTCAATGAGGGTGCTGAAAATGCCGTGAAAACCGCCAAGCCAATTTTTGTAGATGCCATCACCAACATGAATTTCTCGGATGCCATGGGCATACTCACCGGAGGTAAAGGTGCTGCCACCAATTATCTGCGCAATACCACCACCACCGCTCTCACGGCCGCCTTCAAGCCGGAGATTCAGAAGGCCCTCGACCAGGTGGGTGTCACCAAATACTGGGGTGATCTGGTGGCAGTATATAACCGCATTCCATTGGTTGAAAAACTGAACCCCGACCTGAATGCATTTGTGACTGAAAAAGCGTTGGTGGCCCTGTTCAGCAAGGTAGAAGAAGAAGAGAATGCCATTCGTGAAAATCCGGCCCGTCGCCTTACCGACCTCATGGTGAAATCGTTCGCCTATGCCGATGCAATGAAGAAATAAAAAGTTATTGAATCTGTTTCAACGGCAGTTTTGGAAGAAACCGTCCCGTACTTTTTTTATACGCCGCATATTCCGGGTACTTCCCGGTGGAGATTGCTTCGCTGAAGTCGGAGCTGCCCTGAAATAAAACAAGCAACAACAAGCATCCGGCTACCGACCAGTTCAGCCATTGCCCGGCCGCTCCGGCTGCCAGCAGGTAAAAGCAGATCCATTGTGCCTGTTCGGCCATATAATTGGGGTGCCGCATATATTTCCACAACCCATGATGCGTGAATCCTTTGGCATAGATACCTTCCGGCTCCACACCGGCCCGAATCCGTTTGTATTTTTCCGTCTGATAATTCCATTGCTGCTGGTCGGCTACCGTTTCCAGTATGAGAAAAAAAAGAAACAAAGCGGAAGCAGCAATATCCCACCCGCCTATGGGCATCTCCGCACTTTTAAGTGCGAAAAGAACCGGCAATGTAAACAGTAAAATCAATCCGTTCTGATACAGGGAAATAAAGAACAGATTGAAAAAGAACCAGCGCACCTTCCCTTTCAACTCCGGTTTTTCGCGAAGCACACCCCAGCGATAATCTTCTTCTCCCGACCAGAACTTCCAGGTATAGGCACCCCGACGTGAAAAATTATAGGTGAGACGTATGCCCCACAACGTTACCAGTACCGACATCAGCACCAGCCGCTCGTTCCAGCCCGAAGCATAGGTGATGTACCAGGCATACACCAGCGGAACAATACTCCATATTTTATCTACCTGGCTGCAGTTGCCGGTTAGCTGACTTAAAGCAAAACAAGCCAGTGCCACCCCAATGCATATATACACACATTGCCACAGAATGGCAGATTGCTGTGCGGTAAGCGGTGCATCAAAGTTGTATGAAAAAAGGGGTACTACAATTAAAGTTAGGATGAGTATTAGAATGGTTTTGATCATACAGCAGCGGAAGTAAAGAGTTCAAATATATTATTTTCATTGAACTACGATCTTTTCGCTGCGGATGATGTTATTTCCGTAAAACACCCGGCCAATGTATAATCCTTGCTTCAAATTATAAACAGGAATAGCTGATTCATTTTCACTCAAAAGCATGGTTTCCGATACCAGTTCTCCGGTCAACGTGTAAATACAAACCCGCAACGGGTAATGCGATTCATTCGTTGTAATAGTAATTGTCTGATTGCATGGGTTTGGATAGAATGATAATTGCGGTAAAGAATTTTTCGTTTCTGTTATACCTGTCAGGAAATCGTTGATACTTCGGGTCCACACCGCTCCGTTATACGTTCCGGCATACACGGTTGAACCGCTTATTGTAAGGGCACGCGTATCATACGTTGCAATGCCGTCGATACCGGTGTTGGCTGCCTTCCAACTGGCTCCGTTGTCTTTTGAAAAATAAATTCCATATTGGGTGCCGGCCCACATATAATTTCCACTTTGGGCAAATGCATACACATATATAGCCGGAAAGCCATTGGTTACGGCAGTCCATGTGCCTCCCTGATTGGTTGACGTGTAAACACCTCCCGAAGTTCCGGCAAACAGGGTGCTGCCATTGACCCAAAGGGCATAAACGAATAAGCTGGATAAGCCGGAGTTCGAAGCGGTCCAAATGCCTGTACCGGTATTTAACTTAAAAATGCCGCCTCCGTTGGTACCCGCATAAATATAACTTCCGTCAGAAGCAAGTGAACGCACATATTTGGTAGTTAAGCCATTGGAGTTAGGATCCCACGTTACAGCCATATTGCTTGTGCTGAATACGCCATTGCCGGTTCCAACATATACTTTGTTGCCCACAGAAAGCAGGGCCATGCAATACGCATATTTGGTGTCAAGTCCACTATCGCAGGGTGCCCATAGTTTACCCCCGTTATACGACACAAACATGCCAACCCCATCGGTACCGGCAAAAAGAACGGAATCAATATGGGTGAGGGCGTTTACCTGCGGTGCCGTTAATCCTTTATACATGAGCTGCCAGGAATTACCCGAGTCGGTGGTAAGATGCACCCCGTAGTTGCCATAGGCCCCGGCATATACATTCTTTCCGTTCACAGTAAAGGAAGTGATGGATGTGCATTGTACTCCGCATAAATTCCATTGCAGGCCATTATTGGCAGACGTGTAAACACCCCCATCATTGATGCCGCAATACAAAGTAGAGCCGTTGTATGCAATAGCCCTTACATCTTTCCGGATGAGGCCGTTGCTTACTTCGGTCCACGACAGTCCGTTATTTTCCGAAACGCAAACACCTGTATACGTACCGGCAAACACGCGGGTGCCATAGGCGGTTATTACCGGAACCCAATCGTTGAGCAGGCCGTTATTGGCAACATCAGATACCGTCCAGTTGTCGCCGTTGTTACCTGAAACAAACACACCCTTATTATTACTGCAGGCAAAGAGGGTATTATTAAGTAACGTCATGGAGTTTATGTACTGTGAGGTAAGTCCGTTGTTAACCTGCACCCAGCTGTTGTTGCTGTACCCCGAACGGAATATGCCTCCGCCATACGTGGCGGCAAATACAAAGGTGTCTTTGATAATGATTCCGTGTATTTCGGTTGATGTAAGACCGTTGGAATAACTCGTCCACGTACTTCCGTTGTTCAGCGAAATGAACAAACCGGATTTCGTGCCTGCAAAAAGACGGGTACCGTTCGAGGCCAGAGCCCATACATACAGGTTGGTTAATCCGTTATTGGCTGCGGTCCAGTTGGCACCGTTATCGGTTGATACAAAAGCACCGCCTCCGTCGGTACCGGCAATAAGGGTGCCGCCACTCAGCACCAGTGCGCCAACAGTAGGGTTGGAGAGGCCTTTGTTTATAGGTTTCCAGGTGGCTCCGTTGTTGCTTGATTTAAATACACCACTTCCGGAAGAGCCGGCAATTACATCCGTTCCGTTAAAGATAATGGCGCGTGAAATACCTCCATACGGGCCGTTGGCCTGACGCCACTGAGCTTGTATGAGGGTGCACAGGAAAAGAAATAAGAGGGTAAGAACAGGTTTGGTTTTCATAACGTATTGAAACACCGTTAAGTGGCATTCCATCAGGTAAAGCTACCCAATACATCGCCCCTTAACAATGACCGGAGGCACATATCAGTTCAAATACTTTAAAAAAAGCCTTACCGCTCAATAGAAAAAGGGATATCCCGGATACCTTATTACTGAAGCGGATGCCGGGTAGAATGCAAAGCAGCCTGTATTACTTGGTGGATATTCTTACTTTATAGAACCAACCGTGTCGGTATAACGTATTTTTCTACATGGCTTGTTTACGTCGTAAAGTCCGTTGCAATTTTATTAAAACTCAAGCAACTTCGAAATGCTGAATTTTTTGGAGAGCACCAGGGTTACAAAGGGCTTGTCGCTGGGCTTGAGTAGGCCCCTCACCTCACCGCTGAAAGCAAATCCGTAGTTCTCTTCATTCAGCCGGAACTGCACCGCATAGAACGGACTCCATTTGCGTTCAAGGATTCCCTGCTCACTGTCGAGCTGTTTCCGCAACACATCGGAACTGAGCTGGTTGCTGATACCGATCACCGGGTTGATAAAGCAATTCACCTCCTTTTCCTGAAAGAACACCGGTAATTGTTGAGTTGGGTTAATGAAATGGGCATGGAGTCGAGGCGCTTCAGGCCGGAGTAATCGTATGTGTTACTGATCTGCTGCCACTGTATCTCAAACCATCCCGATACAAAAAAGTGCATGCCGTCTTCATTGGCCGAGCCACGGCTCAATCGTATCTGAGGTGAGAAGAACAAACCGATATTGCGTATCTGCTGATTCAACTTCACTTCTCCTGTGTCTTTAAAAAGATAGGCACTGTCGCGCGATGGATGCGAAAGTGAACGGGAAGTGGTGTAGGCGATCGACTGAGGATTGGAATTGAAAGCTGTTGATACCGCTTTCGACTCGAACACACCGGCATACAAGCCCAGATTTTTGGGGCCTTCGTTGTGGGCCCATTTGGTTCGCTGTCCCCACTTTGCAGTGGAATCGTATCCGACTTTGTGGGTGAGTGCCCGTACATCCCGGTTGTATAAAATGATGCCTGCAAAAAGGTTGTTGGGCTTCAGTCCGTCCACCAGATCGAGGTTCGCACCCATCTCCACCCAGAAAGGTTTCTTCGTTTCGTACTGCCGTTTGGCCAGCAGGCGAAGGGTGAAAAAAGTATCGGGGCTCCCGGCAATTTTTATAAATCCGAACTGGTCGGACGAGAGGGTGTCGGGACATTTGGTTGTAGCTATAATGAGTTTGATTTCAACGGTGGAATTTATTTTTCCTTCACCGGGCTGTAAATGGATTTTGTGATTTATGAGCTGGGGATTATTGGGAAATCCTCCGGCATCAAGCGTAAAGAGGATGTCGCTGTCGCCCATGTCGGCCGTGAATTCCAGCATTACCGGCACGGTGTCGAACTGCACCTTGTTCCTTTCTGAAAAATTGGGTAAAAGGGCATAGGTTTGCCCCTTTTTAATATGAACATGCTGTGCCCATAGGTTCATCTGAAAAAACAAAAGGACAAGCACTAACGGAGTAGAAATAATTCTCATAAATGGGGATCAGTTATTGTTTTGAAAAATAAAAGTAACAAAAGGGTTCAGAATCTAAAAAGTTTTTTCATGACACTCCATTTATCTCCTCAGACATTCGAATGAAAACGAGCAAAAAGTATAAACTATTTTCAGTAAATCGGCCATGACTTTTCTCACCGGTTCACATGAATGATGTCACAAAACGGAGCAGGGATGGGAAGGAACTTTGAATGGTAATTCCTTTCTGTATGCCTTATCACCTTTAATCATTTTTAGTATGAAAAATGCCGGTAATTATAAGAGAATCATCAGTATGTTGTTTCTCTTGCTGACCGTTTTATTCGGGTATTCCCAAAAGCTGAATCCATCATCCATATCCACCAATGGCTCGGTAAATGTAATTGTGCAGGACAGTGCCACCATATACCTCGGAGGCAACTTCAGTGTTGCCGGTGCGAAAGCTACCGGAGTGGCTAAAATAAATGCTGCCGGAAGAAGTGCCATTGAATTTCCTTCGTTCGACGGGCAATGTTACACCGCCATTACCGATGGCAGCGGAGGATGGTATGTAGGCGGGAATTTTCAGTATCAGAGTTATTCTAACCTGGTCCACATTCTTGCCAACAGCAGTATCGACAATGCCTTTGTTCCGAATCCGAACGGCACCGTATACGCCCTTTACCTCGATGGCACCACATTGTATGTTGGGGGCTCGTTCACACAGATCAGTCATCAAACCAAGCGAAACCTTGCTTCTCTTAACGCAGCCACCGCTGTCCTGAATTCATGGAACCCGAATCCCGATGGCACCATTGCTTCCATCACCAAAAGCGGAAACAATGTGTATGTAGGGGGTTCCTTCAATACCATCGCCAACCGGAACATTCCGAATCTGGCAGTCATCAGTGCCACCACCGCTTCCGCATCCCAGTTCAGTTCTGTGAATTCAGAAGTGAATGTGCTTACACAGGATGCTGATAATATTTATGTGGGCGGACAATTCTCTGGTCATCAGGGTTTGTTTACCGGCAGTTCTTCCTTGTTTATTTCCGGTTCCGATGTTCCCGATTTCAATCATCCAATGCTGAGCGGACAAATTCTAGCCAGTATTCCCGATGGATCGGGCGGATGGTATCTGGGAGGACAATTCAATGCCGGTACATTACAGAATCTGGTGCATATACTTCCCAATCAGACACTGGATCCAACTTTCGCGCCAAATCCCAACTCAACCATCAATTGCCTGTACCTCGATGGAACCACCTTATATGCCGGAGGCAGCTTCACACAGATCAGCAGCCAGACCCAGCGAAACCTGGCGGCCCTGAACACTTCCAACGGTACCCTGCTTTCCTGGAACCCCGATCCCGATGGTCCAGTTTCAGCTATCACCAAAAACAGCAACACGGTGTATGTTGGTGGAACCTTTCTGAAAATTGCCGGACGCGATATACATTATCTCGCCGCCATACATGCAACGACTGCTGCCGCTGCGCAGTTTACTTCGGTGTCTTCTCCGGTGAATACACTGGCGCAGGATGCTAACAATCTGTATGTGGGCGGACAATTCTCATCAACACAGGGATTGCTTACCGGCATCTCGGCATTACTTACCACTACGAACGACTTACCGGATTTCAATCATCCGGTATTCAGCGGACAGCTTGTAACCAGCATTCCCGATGGCAGCGGAGGCTGGTATCTGGGCGGACAAATATGGGCAGGTACCTTGCAGAATCTGGTGCATGTGCTTCCCAACCAAACCGTGGATCCTAACTTCGCACCCAACCCCAATGGCACCATTCATTCATTATACCTTGATGGAAGTACGCTGTATGTTGGCGGAACCTTCTCACAAATCAGCAGCCAGTCGCAAAGCAACCTGGCCTCTCTGAATGCAGGTACCGGAGCACTCAATACCTGGAACCCGGGTGTTGACGGTGGCGTTTTTACCATACTGAAAAGCGGAAGCACCGTATATATTGGAGGAAGTTTTACCACAGCCGGCGGGCAAACACGTACCAATATTGCAGCCCTCGATGCAAGCACGGCACTGGCCACCTCGTGGGCACCCGATGCCGACCAGCAGGTGAGCTGTATGCGCCTCAACGGCTCCGATATTATTGTGGGTGGTTTCTTCAGCAACATCGGTTTACAGGCACGCAATTACCTGGCGGCCATTTCCGTTTCGAGCGGCGCGGCCACCACCTGGGATCCGAGTCCGAACTATTTCATCGAAACCATAGAACTCAACGGAAGCACAGCGTATGTTGGCGGTGCCTTTAGCTTCATTGGAGGTCAACCCCGTAACAACATCGCTGAAATAAATCTCAGCACCGGCAGCGCAACCACATGGAACCCCAATGCCAACAATACTGTAAAAATCATAAAACTGATCGGCTCGAATGTGTATGTTGGTGGTCCGTTCACTACCATCGGCGGACAAACCCGGAATAACCTTGCAGCCATCAGTACTACTACAGCCACGGCTCAAAGCTGGAACCCGATGCCCGGAGGTAATGTATACACCATCAGCAGCAGCGGCACCAATATCCTGATTGGAGGGTTGTTCGATTACCTGAAAGCCTCTTCACGAAGCTACTTACTGTCAGTTTCGAAATCAACAGGGCTCATTACCACCTGGAATCCCGACCCGAATTATATTGTGGAAACGATAGAGATGAACGGAACCATGTCCTATGTAGGTGGACAATTTTCACAGATCGGCGGGCAGCCCCGCAGCCATATCGCAGAAATAAATCTCAGTACCGGTGGTGCCACCGCCTGGAACCCGAACGCAGATAATACCGTGAAGACCATTAAACTGTTGGGTACCGATGTTTATGTAGGCGGATTTTTCAGCACCATTGGCGGACAAACTCGAAACAACCTTGCATCACTCAGCAACACTACGGGTACTGCCGGCACCTGGAACCCGATGCCGGGTGGTGCTGTTTATTCCATTGGTGTGAATGGTATCAATGTACTTGTTACCGGCTCCTTCGATAATATGAAATCGTACATGCGGGGTTATGCATTGTCCATCTCAAAAACCACGGGCCTCATCACCAACTGGAATCCCGATGCGAATTATATTGTGGAAACCATAGAACTTAACGGAACGAATGCATATATAGGCGGACAGTTTTCGCAAATCGGCGGACAACCCCGCGATTATATTGCCGAAGTAGATTTATCCACCGGTCTGGCCACCACCTGGGACCCTATTGCCAACGGAACCGTTAATTGTATCAAACGGATCGGTACCGATGTGTATGTGGGTGGTTCGTTCACAACAATTGGAACACAAACACGCAACCATCTCGCTGTGCTCAATAACACCACAGGTGCCGCACTTACATGGAACCCAAAACCCGATGGCCCGGTGTATGGCCTATTGCAAGCCGGCAGCGAAGTGCTGGTGACCGGAGCCTTTGGTTTCATCAACAGCCAGAACCGGAGTAATATTCTTGCCATCACCAAAGCCACCGGTATGATCTCGAACTGGAACCCGAATGCCAACGGCTCTGTGAATACACTGAAGCTGAACGGGACTACAATGTATGTGGGTGGCGACTTCACCACTATTGGAGGTCAACCCCGTAACCGTGTTGCACAAATCAATGTGAACACCGGTTTGGCCACCACCTGGAACCCGAATGCCGACGCAACTGTTAACACCATTGAAAGCTATGGCAACACCGTGTATCTGGGAGGCAACTTCCTCACCCTGGGGGGCCAGCCGCACGTATCTGGGTGCGGTGAACAGCAGCAATGGCAGCACAACCGCATGGGTGCCGAATGCCAGCAGTGGTACGTAAACTCGCCATCTCCGATACAGTACTGTATGCAGCCGGTAACTTCACCGGTGCGCTGGGAAGCAGTACCCGCAACCGTCTCGCTTCCTTCTCTGAACACCGGTATTCTCAACAGCTGGAATCCGGATGTGGATGGCACCGTGAACGATATTAAGATCACCGGTAGCAGCATTTACATCTGTGGCAGTTTCAGTCAGGTATCGGGAATCAACCGTTCCAACCTGGCCTGCTTTGCAAAAGTCACCGGCAATTTAAAAGGCTGGGATCCCGGACTCAATGGCACCGGAACTTCTATCATCACCAAAGGCAAACTCGTATTTGTAGGGGGTGATTTCACTATTGCCGGATGGCAGGCCTGCAACGGATTTGCTGCCATCAATGCCAACTCCGGATTCCCTGAACTCTTCTTTCCGGAAGTTACCGGCGGAACGATCAGCGCATTGTCGGTATACGACAGTCTGGTGTACCTGGTGGGTAATTTCTCGGAGATCGACGGATTGAAATTCGGTGGACTGGCTTCTATTGCTTACCCGAGAGCCTTCTTTAAAACCAGCATCGATTTTGTAACACCGAAAGAAGGAGGTAACGGTGGAAGCATCAGCTTCTCGGTATTGGGCAACGGATTTGAAGATGGCACAAAAGTGCGTTTTACCCGCACCGGAAGTACCACCATCACACTGCCCGACTCCATGTACAATATCATGGATGGCATTCGTATAAATGGTGTTCTCGACCTCAGCACACCGGTTGATTCCGGCTTGTGGAACCTGGTGGTTGCCGTACCGAACGATACCACCATGACACTGAATAACGCCTTCCGGATCAAAGCGTATGTACCGGTTGAAATTGAAACCGAGGTGCTCGGCTTCCAGAGTATTCGTGTAAACACCTGGCAGAACTATACCGTCTCTGTCACCAACAAAGGCAACGTGGATGCCCGGGGTATCCCAATATATATCGCCCTCGACTCCACCGTGCAGATCGACTTTGCCAACAACTTTATGATCATGGATACGCTGGGCAATATCGGCAACTCCGATACACTGGTTTCCTTTGTACGCGTCGACTCATTGTTCGGTGAACCGTATAAGGCCAGGGTGTATGCACTGCTTTTAGGCAATCTGCCGGGCAATGCTACCGATTATATCAATTTCAAGATAAAAGTAACCACCACAGCTCCGTTCAATATGCGGGTATGGAGCAGTGAACCATTGTACGGGTCGCCGCTGAAACCCGGATTGGCTGCCTGTATCGATGATATCCTTTCCACTGTAGTAGGTCTGCATCCGGCTGCCGGATGTATCTACGGACTCATTCGCGCCAATATCGACCCGATCATAAAAGCTACCTACGGCAGTTCGGGCGGTTCCTATTCCGGTGAATTTGGTACTTCAGGAAGTGGTGGCGTGATAACCGATTATTTGTGGGGAAATACAAAAGCCATTGCCGCCTGTTCCGGTGCCGGTGTGATAAAATCGCTCGACAACTCACGTAAGGTATTTCAAACAGCCATGCAACTCGCCGGCTTTGCCGGATCGGGCAACGATATTTTCAACTCCTGCAAACCGTTGTTCCCGGGCAAACCCAAACCACCACGCGGTGTAACACCGGTAGCCTCTATGGACCCGAACGATAAACAGGGTCCGGCCGGAAGCGGCAAATCGCATTTCATTCCGTCTTTGAGCAAGATGCCGTATACCATTCGTTTTGAAAATGTGGCCACAGCCTCGGCACCGGCCCAAACCGTGGAGATCATCGACACGCTCGATCTGAATGTGTTCGATCCGAACACCTTTGTACTGGGCGGCATTCAGGTAGGTGACCGTACCATCAGCGTACCATTCGGCTTGCAACAATACAATGCGGATATTAATCTGGCACCGGCCAATAATTTGTTGCTTCGCATTCAGGCTACCTTCAATAAAACCACCGGTGTTGCCCACTGGTTATTCACCTCCATCGACCCGTTAACCCTTGAACCTACCACCGACCCAATGGCCGGATTCCTGCCACCGAATGTAAACTCACCGGAAGGAGAAGGCGCTGTGGTATACACCATTAAGTTGAGAGAACCGGTAGCCAACGGCATTGTGATCCAGAACAAAGCCTACATTTATTTCGATCAGAATAACCCGATCGTTACCAACAACTGGAAAAACACCGTGGATATTGTAAAACCGGTGAGTCATGTGAAAACATTGCCGGCTACACAATTCAACGACCTCAACATCAAAGTGGGCTGGACAGGTACCGATGCCGGTTCCGGTATCAGCCTGTATTCGGTATACTATGCCGTGAACGGAGGGGCCTTTAAGGTGTTGGCTTCAAATGTGAAAGACACCACATTGACCCTCGTGGGTAAACGCGATTCTACCTATTCATTCTTCTGCGTGGCAACCGACAGTGCCGGTAATGTGGAAGATATGAAAACAGCTGCTGAAGCCA
>JBGAVF010000049.1:0-14145 GCA_044228315.1 Bacteroidia bacterium
GGCCTGTACCTGTGCATGCAAATAAATTTTTTCAGGGTTTTGACGCAAAGCATCATCCAGAATGGTTTCGAGCAAAGCCGAGGCAACACCTTTTTTTCTGAATTCGGGCAGCACCGCAAAACGTTCCAGTTTGATGCCCTTATCCGTTTTTCGCCAGCGGGCGGTGCCTGCTTCCGTATCGTTCACCAGGGCCAGAAAATGGATGCTTTCTTCCTCGTACTCATATTCTTCCTCCTCCGGGCACTGCTGTTCTTCCACGAACACTTTTTTACGGATGGCCCAGGCAGCTTCCATATCTACCATGTTGTTGATTTTACGTACCTGTATCATGCTGCTTTAATAAACATTCAAAGCTAAACAGAGAAAAGGGTACAGGGTAAAAACTTATCCTTGCCGGATCAGCAAGTGAGCAGAATTTTATACATACTAAAGAGCGAGCATTTCTGCCACCTCCTCCTGCGTAGAAGCCTCATGCAGAAAGGATTTGTACTGCGCCGGCACAAAGCCTTCAGCATACATCTTATGGATCATTTCCAGCAACGGATCAAAATAACCGTGTGCATTGTATATAACTACCGGCTTCTGATGCAGCGATAGCTGGTGCCAGGTGATGATCTCGAAGAGTTCATCGAGGGTGCCGAAACCGCCGGGCATGGCCACAAAGGCATCACTCAGCTGATACATCATTTGTTTGCGGGTATGCATGTCGTCCACTTCGTAACATTGGGTAAGACCATCGTGACGGATCTCTTTTGTACTCAGAAATCCGGGGATCACACCGGTCACCTTGCCGTTGTTTTCGAGCACGGTATTGGCCAGCACACCCATGAGGCCGATGCGGCCTCCTCCGTATACCAGTCCGATATTACGGGACGCGAGCAACTTGCCCATTTCTTCCGCGGCCTCCCTGTATTCCGGTTTGCTACCCACTGAAGAGCCACAAAAAACGCAGAGGTTTTTAATTTTCTTTTCCGTTTCGGTTGTCATTATTTAATAATACGTTTTTCATTTTTAGTGACGAATTCACTCCAGGATGTCTTTTTTGATTTGGAAGCCGTCACTGCATTTTTCTTTGTGGCTTTGGCCTGCTGATCGATCACATTCGTGGTGGCAATAAAATGGCAATAGGCTACCCCCAGTGCATCGGTGGCATCAAGATACTTTGGCATCTCTTCAAACTTCAGCAGGCGTTGCAGCATTTCAGCCACCTGTTCTTTGGTGGCATTTCCTTTGCCGGTGATGCTTTGTTTTACTTTTCTGGGAGCATACTCCGAGATGCTCATGCCTTTCATCAGGCCGGCTGCCATGGAAACACCCTGGGCCCTTCCCAGTTTCAGCATGCTCTGCACATTCTTCCCGAAGAAGGGTGCTTCGAGCGCCATCTCTGTAGGTTCGTACATTTCAATGAGGGAAGTAATGCGTTCGAAGATCCGTTTCAGGCGTACACTGTGGTCGCTGAATTTTTCAAGTTTTACCACGCCGGCGGTGATCACTTCACTTTTTTTCCCTTCATAGCGGAGAATGCCGTAACCCAGAACCTGGGTTCCGGGGTCGATGCCAAGGATAACTCGTGGAGCTTTTTGCACGGGGCAAATATACCTTCTTCGCAAGGTACACCGAATAAGAAGTATTCGCTTATTTTTGCGGGCATCCATTAAAATGTTGAAATCCGCATACATCCGCTATTTGAACACCGGCTTACGGGTTCTGATCGCACTCCTGTGTCTGTGGTTTTTGTACCGTGAATTTTTCATTAAGGATAATTTCAATACCCTGTGGAATCTTTTTATTTCCACGCCCGTTACATTCCGAACCCTTACCATTATTGCCGTAGCACTTGTGCTGGTATTTGTGAACTGGGGTCTCGAAACGTTCAAATGGCATATGCTTATTGCCCGTGTGGAACCCATCAGCTGGTTCAAAGCCTTTGAATCGGTGATCAGCGGAATAACCTTCAGCCTGTTTACGCCCAACCGCATCGGGGAATTTGCAGCACGTATTTTTTATCTCGAAAGCAATCACCGCATCAAGGGCATCCTTATCAGCATCATTGGCAGTGTAAGCCAGTTGTGTATTACCATGATCGCCGGGAGTTTCTGCTTTTGCTACTATCTCATCGTGCACCAGGATCTCGATAACCTGGAAAAGACCTTGCTGATAACCGCCGCTGTGATGACGTCCACCCTCATCCTGTTATTTTACTTTAACATGGATATTCTGCGTACCCTGCTTCTGAAAATTAACAGGGCCAAACGCACCCGCATTTATCTGAATGTATTCTCATCCTATTCAGCATTGCAGTTTTTTCAGATATCACTTTCACTTTTCGAAGGGTTCGTAGTCATATCAAGTATCTTTTTTGTGCTGGCCATTATTCCCACCATTGCGCTGGCCGAACTGGGTATACGGGGTGCTGCCGCCATCTATTTTCTGGGCAGTTACAGTGATAACAGCCTGGGCATTCTGGCCTCCTCGTATGGTTTGTGGTGTATCAATCTGGCGCTGCCGGCTGTGTTGGGATTGCTGTTTCTTCCCCGGATCAATTTTTTCAGGAAATGAGCGCTTTGATTTGTATTTCCATGCTGCTCACGGTGTTTTACGCCACGCTGATGATATACTATACCATTGGCTGGCAGCGAATACCCTTGTTTGAACCCGGAGCTGAACACACGCCGCATACCCGGGTAACGGTGATCATACCGGCCCGCAACGAAGAGGAAAACATAGGTGCCTTGCTCGATGATCTGATGGAACAATCGTATCCCGCTTCTCTCCTGCAGGTGGTGGTGGTGGATGATGGCTCCACCGATAGCACGGCAGCGGTGGCCGGCCGTTATGCAGCCGTTGGGGTTGAGGTATTGCATACGGCAGCCGAAACCGGCACGGTGGCGTATAAAAAAAGAGCGATTGTTACCGGCATCACCCATGCCACCGGCGAGCTTATTATTACTACCGACGCCGATTGCCGGGTACCTGCCGACTGGGTAAAAACCATAGCTGCATTTTACGAACATACCGGTGCTGTATTTATTTCCTCACCGGTAGGGATGCGTTACCGTGCCGGATTCTTTTCCGGCTTTCAGGTGCTTGAGTTTTCGGGACTGGTGGGTATTGGCGGAGCGGCCATTGCCATGCATACACCCAATATGTGCAACGGTGCCAATGTAGCTTATTCAAAAGAGGCCTTTTATGCGGTGGGTGGTTTCACGGGGAATGAGCATATCGCCAGCGGGGATGATGAGTTTCTGATGCATAAAATGCATACGGTATATCCCGGAAAGGTACATTTTCTGAAACATATGGAAGCCATTGTGCGCACCGAAGCAAGCCCGTCGCTTTCTGCATTTATTCATCAGCGTATGCGCTGGGTAAGCAAAAGCACACAGTATACCGACAAGCGCATCACCCTGATTCTTGCCGGCAGTTATCTTTTCAATCTCAGTATACTGATGCTGCTGGTAAGCGGGATCTTCAATGCCACGGCGCTCATCACGGCCATTTTACTTTTGTGTTTAAAAGGAATAACCGAAGGGATATTGATCCATCGTGTGGTTTCCTTTCTGGGTATCCGGAATATTTTTAAATGGTTCATTCCTTCCCAGCTGGTTCATATTATCTATGTGCTGTTTATCGGGATCGCTGGAAATCTGTTTTCGTATCGCTGGAAGGGCCGGAAAGGATAAGTTAATGCCTCATTGCTGACGCTGTCGGTGCAATCTGTATTTTTGCTTTTTTAAAATGCCGTCATTATGAACATAGCCGAAATGCGCCGGGAGTACATACTTCATCAGTTAAACGAAGAAGATGCATTTCATGACCCGATCCTTCAGTTCAATAAATGGTTCAGAGAAGCCATGGATGCAGAGGTATTTGAGCCCAACGCCATGACCCTGGCAACGGCCGACTGTACCGGTAAACCTTCGGCACGTGTTGTTTTGCTGAAAGGTTTTGATGAAAACGGATTGTATTTTTATACCAACTATAAAAGCCGCAAAGGGGAAGAACTGGAGGCCAACCCCAGAGCTGCCCTCGTGTTTTTCTGGCATGAGCTGGAGCGGCAGGTGCGCGTGGAAGGGGTAGTGGAGAAAGTGCCTCGGGAGATGAGTGAAAAGTACTTCCATTCTCGCCCGTTTAAAAGCCAGATCAGCGCCTGTATTTCACCGCAAAGCCGTGAGATACACAGCAAAAAAATGTTGGAAGAAGATATGAATACACTGGAGACCTCGCTTGCCGGGAAAGAAGTACCCTTACCTGAACATTGGGGAGGCTATTTGCTGAGGCCCCATCTTTTTGAATTCTGGCAGGGCCGTGAAAGCCGCTTTCACGACCGCATTCAATACAATTTGACAGGGAACGACTGGACCCGTGTGCGCCTGGCTCCCTGAATAGTTTCAGCGTTTCAGTGTTCCGATGGCTTTAAATCGTTGAAAAACAAATTCGCCGTGGGGGGCATCTTTCAACTCCGGCGTCAGATCCTGTCCGGCCCAGTGCTCATAGTGCTTGCCGTTTCGCCACAGGCGGCTTTCCGTTACATCATAAATGATATCGTCGTAAGCGATCCATATCTCGGGCCGGTCCTGGCCGTTGCGCAGGGCAAGTTGCTGCAATGTATATTCCGGAAGCATTTTGGTTGGGCACAAGTATACTTAATAATAGCGTAACACGAGGGTAAGGATCCGTTAAAGAAGTGATCTCACCTTTGTGGCCGTGATAACACTAACATGCTTTTTTGAAAATGAGGTTTTGATCCCTCAGGGAGACACGAAACCATCAACCCGCAATGCAACCAACATGATCGCTGCATTGAACATGAACCAGCATTCCGATCAACTGCGTTTTACCGGCAGTTTGTTCGATTTCTGGGGCAATGAAAGGGAAGAGATCGACCTGCTCTCCGACAAGTAAGGACAGTTCGGTTATTCGAACAAAGCTTTTACTTCCTCTTCGTCCATAAACCGGAATACATCTTCTTCGCCTCCGGTGATCTCTTTTGCCAGAAAGGATTTGCGCTGCTGCAAGCCGATGATCTTTTCTTCCAGTGTATCCCTTGAAATGAATTTATAAACGAATACTTTTTTATCCTGACCAATACGGTGTGCGCGGCTCATAGCCTGCTCTTCCACCGCCGGATTCCACCACGGATCGGCCAGAAACACATAGTCGGCAGCGGTCAGATTCAATCCTACCCCTCCGGCTTTTAATGAGATCAGAAACACACGAATGCCTTCTTCTTTCTGAAAACGGTTCACCTCGTGGCTGCGTTGTTCGGAGGTTAACGAACCATCTAAATATGCATAGCTAATGCCCATTTCATCGAAGGCCTTCCGGAACAAAGCGAGGTAGGATGTGAACTGGGAGAAAAGGAGCACCTTGTGATTTTCACTGATCACACTCTCTACTTTCGAAACAATATCGTTGAACTTACCCGATTCGCCCCGGAACGTGGCATCGTGCAGGCCGGGATGATTGGCTACCTGACGAAGTTTCATCAGTCCGGTAAGGACCTGCAGTTTCGACTTGGCAAAACCGTCTTCCGTGATCGATTTTATGATCTCATTCCGGTATTGCGACTTTATCTTCTCATAAAACTCACGTTGTTCTTCCGTCATGTCGCACGATACCGTGAATTCGGTTTTGTCGGGGAGATCGGGTGCCACCAGCTCCTTCGTACGTCGCAGCAGGAAGGGACGTGTAATAGCCTTCAGTTCCTCTAGTTTTACATAGTGCTGGTTTTTCTCAATGGGAATAGCATATTGATGCTGAAACGATTGCTGGGTTCCTAAAAAGTCGGGATTTAAAAAATGAAGCTGGCTCCACAAGTCGCGTAAGGTATTCTCCACCGGCGTTCCCGTGAGCACCAGCTTAAAACGCGACTGCAGCTGATACACCGACTGGGCAACCAGTGAAGAAGCATTTTTTATGGCCTGACCTTCGTCGAGAATGATGTAATGAAAAAAAGCTTCTTTGAACAATCCGATATCTTTTCGTAACACACCATAAGTAGTTACCACCACATCGTATTGTGCAAAAAGCTGCAGCGATTTCACACGCTGGTTCCCGCTATGAATGAAGAGGCGAAGTCCCGGGGTGAATTTTTTGGCTTCACTGTACCAGTTATAAACCAGACTGCTTGGCACAATAATTAAGCTGGTTCGGCGCAGCGTTTTATTGCCCGGTTTCTTCCCGGTCAAAGTCGTGGTTTCTTTTATAGGTTGTACTGCCGGTGTGTGGGCAGTAGTTGCGAATAAATCGAGTTGTACCGGATTGGTGCGGGCTCCCGATGCCGTATTGTTTTCCTGCTGGGCCGGCACCGGTGAAGCTATTTCTGCCTCATCGGGTGTTTCATCCTCCGGCATATACGCCGGAAAAAGTTCCTTTTCTTTCTGAAGAAGGGTAAGGGTTTGCAGTGTTTTGCCCAGTCCCATATCATCGGCCAGTATACCGCCGATGCGGTGCTTTTGCAGGAAATAGAACCAGTAAAAACCCTGTCGCTGGTACGGACGCAGGGTGGCATTGAGGTGATCGGGCAGGGCCACCGGCTCAATGATCTTATC
Source organism: Bacteroidia bacterium (assembly GCA_044228315.1). Lineage (GTDB taxonomy): Bacteria > Bacteroidota > Bacteroidia > UKL13-3 > UKL13-3 > CAINMV01. The sequence goes on from JBGAVF010000049.1 coordinate 6,555, forward strand.
TTCTTTAAGCGCGAACGGATTATGGATCCCCGATTTTTCATCCGCCTGCATTTGTTCGATCACTCCGTAATGATAGGCCCGTATTTTTATCTCCTCTTCGTTGCCTTCATTCAGTGCAAACATGGCGGCAAAACGGGTAAACCACTCGGGAGGGATAATGGCTGTGCTGCCATCGGGGAGTGCGAATTCGTTGATGTTTTTAAGAATATGATTTTTAAGCCGAATAAATGGGATCTGAAAGGCCCCGAACGTAACCGTTGCATGCACGTCGAACCAGTCGTTCACCTGGCTGATATCCATTGACACCTCGGAAGGGGCGATAACAAACTTTTTATTTTGCTCATTTTGTTCAATACGTATACCATGCTCTTTCAGCACATCGGTATGAGCCGCCACCCATTGTATGAGAGCATACAGATCATTGACGGGCAACTCAAATCCGTTCTCGTGATTTTCATGTAACCCCAGCTCTATCAGTAGTTTTACGATCTGAAGCTCCTTTCTGTGATTTCTGCGCAGGCGGCGGAAGTGCACATTTTCAGGCGAGTAATCCAGCTTTACCATCACATCACGTGAAGAAAGGTAATGCACGGTGTCGAGAACATAATCGAAGAACAATGTAAGATGATAACTTCCGTCGAGTTTCTGCTGCATGTGCAGGCTGGAACGAAACTGGTTCGAAACCGTTTCGATCTGAAACCCTTCGGGGTATACATCAAATTTCTCGATCACCTTGGTAACGAACGAACTGTAAAATTTCTCTTCGGCACTCTTGGGCACCAGAATGAATTTTTTATTGATGAAGGGCGAAAGTTTTTTTCCGTCGAAATCCTTGGTGAAGTGATAGAGCGTGCGGTTCAAAAGCATCCATGCCGGTTCGTTGCAGATGATGACGGCATTGTTCTGCATGAAGTCGATCTTTTCCCCGGCATGCCGTATGGTAGCAAAATATCGGGTATCTTCATTGTTTTTACGGAAATGAAATAATACCGTGCTCGGCTCGGAAGAAATTTTTATTGGATAGGCAGCAGGATTGTTGCCCAGCCCCTGCAGATACAACGGCTTATTCACCAGCATGGGCAGCACCTTTTCAAGCCTTCGTTCAATGAAGGGTTTTATATGGTTTTGTATCAGTTCATTGGTACAGTGTTTCTGAAAAAATTCGGTGGGCCGTATTTTTTTCTTCTCCTTGTAAAACCGGCGGGTAATGTATTCATTGTCGAACTCATCCAGGATCTTCAGGATCTCAAGATCCTTCTTGTCAATAACATCTGCAAATAGCTCACAGGTCTTGGTGAAGATACGCTGGTGGGTAAAGGTAAGGTGGTTCTGCTCATTCAGTTGCACCACAAACGGCTCTATCACATACCCGAGCTGTGCATGCTCAAGCAGGCTGTAAATCAGTTTGTGTGGTTTTTCTGGGTCTACTCTCACCGGGATTCAGGTTGCTGAAAAATGAAAAAAATAAAAATATTGCCGTCGGTAAAAACTTCGAAAGTAAGCATTTCATCCTTTTACACTTCAATATTTATTCACCATTTTTGCATGAATTAAACAATCACAGATATGCCGGTTCGGATGGAAAAAGACGAGGACAATGTACCTCAGGATAATAACGATTCCCCGGGTGGGGGTGGACGCGGAAATATGCCGGGTGGCGGTGGGGGAATCGGGGGAATTATTTTAGCCCTGCTGCCATTCTTATTCCGTAATCCAAAACTGCTGATCATCGTGATCATCATTGGGGGTTTCTTTGTATACAAAGGCGGATGCAACAACGTCATTCCTTCATCGGAACAGAAAAGTGCCTTCAGCTCAGGTTGCGAGATGAAGCAGGAAGTATTCGACAAAGCCGAAGTATTTGCTGCCCTCAGCGACAAAGACAAGTTACCTGAAACGGTGAGTTTGCTTCGCTTTGCGCCCGATCGACAGAACCAGGGAGCCCAGGGTAGCTGTGTGGGCTGGGGCAGTGCTTACGCCGCACGCACCATTATGCAAGCAGCAGCAACCGGTGAAAATCCGAACAGCATCGCATTCAGCCCTTCGTTTTTATACAACCAGATAAAACTCAGCAACGACTGCCAGGGTTCGTATATACAACGCGCCGCGGAGTACATGCAAAAGAACGGAGCATTGCCGTTCAACAAATTTGAATATACCGACCGGGATTGTTCCCGCAAACCCGATTCCTATCAGCTGGAAGATGCGGCTCAGTTCCGTATCAACGGTTACAACCGCCTCACCCTCAACGGTGACGACTATACCATCGATACCAAAGCCATCAAGCAAAATCTGGCCAAAGGAGCCCCGGTGATCATCGGTATGGCTGTGGGCGGAACCTTCATGCAGGAAATGATGGGACAGAAAGTGTGGCATCCTACCGACTTCGATTACAGCAAGCAGGGATTCGGAGGGCATTGTATGTGTGTGATCGGCTATGATGATTACCTCGAGAACGGGAAAGGCGGATTCCAGATCATGAACAGCTGGGGCCCGGAATGGGGCGACAACGGCATCGCCTGGGTCACCTATAAGGATTTCAAATATTTTGCTGTGGAAGCCTATGGCCTCGATCCACTTCCTTCGAAAAGCAATGCTTCAAAACTCAGTGTGAGCGTTGGCCTCATAACCAAAGATCTGAAGAACTACCTATCACTGGAGAATGCAGGCGACGGTACATTCCGCACATCGAAAGTGCTGCCCAAGCGTACCAAGTTTAAACTCGAAGTATCGAATACCATTGAATGCTATACCTATGTGCTGGGAAAAGACACCGACCAGTCGAGCTATGTGCTGTTCCCGTATACCGAAAAACACGCGGCCTATTGTGGTATCACCGGTACCCGCATTTTCCCCCGCGATTACAGCATGGTGCTTGATGAAATTGGCACGAAAGACTTTATCACCATCCTTGTTTCGAAGCAACCCCTCGATATCAAAGCCATCAACGAAGCCATGAATAACACCCGCACTGGCGATTACCGTCAGCGGGTGGAACGGGCCCTGAGCGATCAGCTGGCTTCCGGCATACACTTCACGGTGAGCAACGGAAAAGTGGCCTTTGAAACCGAGGTGCAGGGGAAAAATGCAGTGGCTATGATCGTAGAGATCGACAAACAATAGAACTATTTCAGAAGAATTTTCACCTTCTCACGACTTCCTGTATTTCCGGTTCATTCATTTCGGTGCATCCGCCTACCTTTGCATCATGATGAATCCCGTTTATATTGTTGATGCCGTGCGCACGCCGGTAGGTAAATTCGGCGGAGCCCTGAGTCATTACCGCCCCGATGACCTTATTGCCTATACCATTAAAAAACTTTTAGAACGAAACCCGACCCTCGATGTACATCAGATCGAAGACATTGTGCTCGGCGCTGCCAACCAGAGTGGTGAGGATAACCGCAACGTGGCCCGTATGGCCGTTCTGCTGGCCGGTTTGCCTTTGCATATTGGTGGGGTGACCGTGAACCGTTTGTGCGCCTCAGGACTTCAGAGCATCATGGATGCGGCACGTGCCGTAAGTTGTGGTGACGGGAAAATATATCTGGCCGGTGGTGTGGAAAGCATGACCCGTGCTCCTTTTGTGATGGCGAAGAGTGAATCGGCTTTTGGCCGGGTGGCCGATATTCACGATACGACCATCGGGTGGCGATTCACGAACAAGAAGCTGGTGCAGATGGGACATACCAACACCATGGGAGAGACAGCCGAAAATGTGGCCCGCAAGTGGAACATCTCACGGGAAGAGCAGGATGCGTTTGCCCTGCATTCTCAGGAAAAATATTTTAATGAGCATGATGGGCGGTTTTTCAATGAGCGTATCCCGGTAGAAATCGTACAGAAAAAAGAGACGGTAATTTTTGCTTCCGATGAACATCCACGGGCCACCACCCGGGAAGCGCTGTCGAAGTTAAAGCCGGCCTTTGCCGCCGATGGTTCGGTAACTGCCGGTAACTCCAGCGGAATCAACGACGGGGCTGCCTGTATGATCTTATGCAGCCAGGAAGTCGTAAATGAGTATGGATTAAAACCCATGGCAAAGATAAAAAGCATGGCCATCGCCGGCGTCGAGCCTGCGTATATGGGTATCGGTCCGGTGTTTGCTTCGCAAAAAGCCTTACAACGAGCCGGATTGAAAGTAAGCGATCTGGGACTGGTGGAACTGAATGAGGCATTTGCTTCCCAATCCATTGCCTGCATGCGCGATCTTCACCTCTCACCCGATGTGGTAAATGTGAACGGTGGTGCTATTGCCATCGGGCATCCGCTGGGTGCCAGCGGCACACGCATCAGTACCACGTTATTGCATGAAATGAAAAAGCGCAATGTGAAATACGGTCTGGCTACCATGTGTATTGGTGTTGGTCAGGGAGCCGCCATTGTGTACGAAAACATCGAGGGATAGGTTCGAATCGAAATTCGAAGATCACGTTTTACTGCAGCCGTAATAACGTTGGGCTCATTACTTCAGTAAGCGCCAGGAAGAAGGGTACAGGTTGTTCACCCGGTCTTTCAGAACTTTCACCCAGCCCAGATGCACCCCTTCATACCGTATGAGATAATAACCCGGTGCGGCGTCGGAAAAATGCAGGGTTTCCTTCTTCACATGTCTTCGGGCACCTTCCTCATCCACATCCACTACCGGCACTTCATCCGACACCCATTCACATAATGCCAGGGCATGGGAAGGTACAAAGTCTGTTCCTTTCATTTCACCCATCTCCACCCCGCATTGAATGATATGTAGTTTGTGTTTTTTCAGCATTTCTGCTACGGAGAGAACATACGAAGTGGCCGCCAGTAATATCTCGGCATGCGAAAAAACCGACAGGTTGCTGCCGCGTTTCAGATACCGCAGCCACGCAGCATTCGGTTTCACCCGACGGAATGAGTGAGGTTCCGGCAATTCTGTGGTTTCGGTATGTCCGGGTTTACGCAGAATGGCCATAAAAAATCCTTCGCCTTCGGTGTGGTACGGATAAAACCGGTAACATCCCGGCAATGAATTCACCAGACCCCAGGGAGCCGGCACATCAATAGAAACGGTTTCCAGTCCGAACTCCTCGCAGATCCAGGTCACCACATCTTCATTTTCCTGCACCGAATACGAGCAGGTGCTGTATATCATATATCCGTTCGCTTTGAGCGAGGGGATCAGATTTGCCACGATGCGTTGTTGCCGTTCATAGCAAAGCTGCACATTTGCTTCACTCCATTCATCAATGGCTTGCTCGTCTTTACGAAAGAGGCCGCTGCCCGAGCAGGGAGCATCCACCACCACGGCATCGAATAAATTGGCGCACGACTGAAATACCCGTGTATCGCTGTTGGTGACAATCACTTCAGCCGAACCCCATTTGGTGATGTTTTCCTGAAGGGTGGAGGCGCGGCTTCGCACCGTTTCATTGCTCACCAGTGCACTGTTGGGACCGAGCAGGGAAGCAATGAGGGTACTTTTTCCTCCGGGGGCCGCGCAGGCATCGAGTACACAAAGCGACTGATTGAGCGGAAGGAGATGCTTCAGCACAAAATGCAGAAACATGCTGGATGCTTCCTGCACATAAAATGCGCCGGCATGCCATAACGGATGCTGGGCATACAAAGGTCTTTCATTCAAATAGAAGGCATCGTCACACCATGGCACCGCATGAGAATACGGAAACGGACAGTCCTTCATTTTTTTCCGGTTGATGCGAATGCTTTGCGGGGCCGGCCTTTCATGGGCTGCTTCAAAAGCGTCTGCTTCAAAACCCGGGGCTTTCGTAAAAGCCTGCAGTATGTGCGATGGAATTTTCAACCGGTGATATCGTGTAAGGGAAATGTGTTGTCTGCTTTAAAACCCCGTTCCGTGCACACCACGGTGGCACATTCAATGAGCGGATCGTGCTCGAAGAAGAGCACAATTTTTTCATCGGCTGCCCGGTTGAGAAATTCGGTACGTTCCCGCATGGTATCGAGCGGACGCACATCGTATCCCATGACGTAATTGGGAGGAATGTGTCCGGCCGATGGAATAAGGTCGGCCATGAAAGCCACGGTGGTATTTTTGTAACGGATATGCGCGATCACCATGCTGTTGGTATGTCCCATGCTTACCATAAAATCCATTTCCGGATGCACACGAAAGGTGTCGCCAAAGAGGTTCAGGTGACCGCATTCCTGAATGGGTACAATATTCTCTTTCAGGAAGGAAGCTTTTTCCCGCACGTTGGGGTGAAGGGCTTCGTGCCAGTGAGCTTCGTGAATATGATAAGTAGCATTTTTAAATACAGGCTCAAAGGAAGTATGATCCTTGTTCCACTGAATGCTTCCCCCGCAATGATCGAAATGCAGGTGTGAGAGAAACACATCGGTGATATCGTCCACGGTAAATCCGTGACGGGCCAGAGAGCCTTTGAGGGTATCGTTTCCGTGCAGGTAATAATAGCTGTAGAATTTTGCATCCTGTTTGTCGCCCATGCCGTTGTCGATGAGGATGAGTTGTTTGTCATCCTGAATGAGCAGGCAGCGCATGGCCCAGCTGCACATATTGTTTTCATCGGCCGGGTTGATGCGGTTCCAGATGGATTTGGGAACCACGCCGAACATGGCGCCTCCGTCGAGTTTGAAATGGCCGGTGTTGATGGAATAGATATTCATAGGGGATCGTTGTACAGAACAAACGGGCAACGCAGTACCCGAAATGATTTCTTATTTTCGCCCTGCAATTTACACAACAGTTTTACAAATGGAAATAGACAGAAAGCGGGCTTGGTATTTCATTTCACAACTTCTCACCTTACTGGGTTTTGTTTTTTTCAGTCTGGTCATCTTTCAATATGTTGCCTTGCTTGCAGTGAAATTGCTACAGGGGGTGAATTATACCGGCACCCTGGAGATCATTGGCGCGCCCCAGGTGAAATTTCCGGATGCCAATGTTACACGCATCTTTATCATGATCACCAACCTGGGATCGTTCGCGGTTCCGGCCCTGGTATACTTGAGGGTGTACCGTTATCCCATGCTGTCGACGCTGAAGCTCAACCGCATGATGCCTATCTGGCAACTGGGTTTAGTGATAGTTTTTGCCGTGGCGGTATTGTTCGGGGTAAGTCTCATCAGCGACTGGAACCATGCCATTCCGTTTCCTGATGATATCATGGAAAAGATAAAAGCGGCCAAAGACAAGAATGAAGCCCTCATTCAATCCATGCTGCTTATGCCAAATGTACCTCACCTCTTGTTCAGCATACTGGCCATGGCCCTGGCGCCGGCACTGGGAGAGGAGTTTCTGTTCCGTGGCATTTTACAACCTTTGTTTAAAAACTGGACCAAAAACATCCACTGGGGCATTGTGATCTCGGCAGCCATATTCAGTGCCATACACTTCGATTTTCAGGATTTCATTTCCCGGTTTGCCATTGCCGTAGCGTACGGATACCTGTTTTACTGGAGTGGCAATTTATGGATCACCATACTGGCCCATTTTCTCAACAACAGCCTCGATGTTCTCATCTATTACTTCAAGGATTCCAGTCCGGTATTGCAACGTATGGCCGAGCAGGAGCATACGCCGGTATTGTACGGAATTGTTTCGTTGGTGGTAATT